>SCVT01000631.1 GCA_004296815.1 Reyranella sp.
CGGCGTCATCAGCGCCGTGCGGCAGAACTCGATGGCCGACTACTTCCTGCGCATCCTGAGCCTCAGCGGCCTCTCGCTGCCGTCCTTCTGGCTCGGTCTGCTGATCCTGATGGCGTCGGTCCAGTGGTTCGGCATGATCCCGATCTACACCAACGAGCCGCGAAGTTTCATCGACGAGATGCTGCTGCTCAGCATCCCGGCCGCGGCTGTGGGCTTCCGCAGCTCGGCGCTGATCATGCGGCTGACGCGCTCCTCGATGCTCGAGGTCCTGCGTCAGGACTATATCCGCACCGCCCGCTCCAAGGGCGCCTCGCAGACCTCGGTCAACTACGAGCACGCACTGCGCAACGCCCTGCTGCCGGTCGTCACCATCATCGGCATCGAGGCGGCGTTCCTGGTGGGCGGCCTGATCGTCACCGAGACGGTGTTCAACATCCCGGGCGTCGCACGCTTCCTGGTCGAGGCGATCCTGTGGCGCGACTACCCGATCGTGCAGAACCTCGTGATGCTGATCGCGTTCGTCGTGGTGGTGGTCAATTTCCTGGTCGACATGGCCTACATGGTCCTCGACCCGCGCATCAAGTACGCGGACTGAGGCAGCCATGGCGATCATCAATCACGAAGCTGCACTCGCCCGCGCCGGCGCCAACGTCTCCGGCTTCTGGGGGCAGTCCGCCTTCCTCGCCCGCCGCTATCCGCTCGGCGCCGTCGGCGCCGTGATCGTGCTGCTCTTCGTGCTGACGGCGATCTTCGCCAACGTCATCGCCCCGCACGATCCGCTCAGCACGAACTCGCGCGCCTCGCTGGCGCAGCCGGGTGGCAGCTACTGGCTGGGCGCCGACTTCATGGGCCGCGACATGTTCAGCCGCATCGTCTACGGCGCGCGCATCTCGCTGGCCGTCGCCGTCGGCGCGACCCTGCTGGGCGGCATCCTGGGCGTCGCGATCGGCCTGATGTCGGGCTTCCTCGGCGGCTGGTTCGACCTCGCCACGCAGCGCTTGATGGACATCATGCAGTCCCTGCCGCTGCTGGTCATGGCGCTGGTCATGGCGGCGTCGCTCGGGCCGTCGCTCGAGAACACGATCATCGCCATCGCCATCCCGCTGGTGCCGAGCGTCGCCCGCGTCGTGCGATCGAGTACGCTGTCGCTGCGCGAGCAGCCCTTCGTCGAGGCCGCCCGCGCCGTTGGCATGGGCGAGCTGCGCATCGCCATCCGGCACGTGCTGCCCAACACTCTGGCGCCGCTGATCGTGCTGGGCACGGCGCAGCTCGGCTCGGCCATCCTGACCGAGGCGTCGCTCTCCTTCCTCGGCCTCGGCATCCCCGAGCCCTATCCCTCGTGGGGCCGCATGCTGTCGGAATCGGCCGCCGAGTATGTGCGTACGGCGCCGTGGCTGGTGATCTTCCCCGGCGTCGCCATCAGCCTGACCGTGTTCGGCACCAACCTGCTGGGCGACGCCCTGCGCGACATCCTTGATCCACGCGAGCGGACATGAGCCAGCGTACATGAGCGCACTTCTGGAGGTCTCGGACCTCGGTACCTGGTTCTACACGCGGCAGGGCATCGTCAAGGCGGTCGACGGCGTCGACTTCCACGTCGCGTCGGGCGAGACCCTGGGCATCGTAGGCGAATCGGGCTGCGGCAAGAGCATGACGGCGCTCTCGCTGATGCGCCTGATCCCCGATCCGCCGGGCCGCATCGTTTCGGGGTCAGTGAAGCTCGCCGGGCGCGATCTGCTCAAGATCAGCGAAGAGGAGATGCGCGGCGTTCGCGGCAACGAGATCTCGATGATCTTCCAGGAGCCGATGACGTCGCTCAATCCGGTGATGACGATCGGCAAGCAGATTTCCGAGGCGCTGATCCTGCACCGCAACCTCGATCGCAAGGCGGCGCTGAAGCGTGCCGTCGAGATGCTCGACCTGGTGCGCATTCCCGAGCCGGCACAGCGCTCCAAGGAGTATCCGCACCAGCTGTCGGGCGGCATGCGCCAGCGCGCCATGATCGCCATGGCGCTGGCCTGCAACCCGAAGGTCCTGATCGCCGACGAGCCGACGACGGCGCTCGACGTCACGATCCAGGCGCAGATCCTGGAGCTGATCGTCGAGCTGCAGCGCGAGTTCAGCGCCGCGGTGATCCTGATCACCCACGATCTCGGCGTGATTGCCGAAACCGCCAAGCGCGTCATCGTCATGTATGCCGGCCGCAAGGTCGAGGAGGCGTCGGTCGGCGAGGTCTTCGCCCGGCCGCTGCATCCCTACACGGTGGGCCTGCTCAACTCGATTCCGCGCCTCGACCTGATGCGCGGCCAGACCGATCGCACGGCCGAGCGGCTGCAGGAGATCCCGGGCATCGTGCCGCCGCTCTTCGACCTGCCGACCGGTTGCGCCTTCGCGCCACGCTGCACCAAGGCCGACGATCTCTGCCGGCGTGAGCGCCCTGCCTACGAGGAGAAGCAGACCGGCCACTGGGCCGCCTGCTGGCATGCCAATGGCTAAGCCGAACACCCCCGTCATCGAGATCAAGGATCTCAAGAAGCACTTCCCGGTGAAGAAGGGCCTGCTGCGCCGCACCGTGGGCCACGTCTACGCCGTCGACGGCATAAGCTTCTCCATCGGCGCCGGCGAGACGCTGGGCCTGGTGGGCGAGTCGGGCTGCGGCAAGACCACGGCCGGCCGCGCCGTGCTGCGCCTCGTCGAGCCCACTTCCGGCTCGATCAAGGTCGAAGGCACCGAGATCACCAAGATGTCGAAGGCGGAGCTCAGGCCCTACCGGCGGCAGATGCAGATCATCTTCCAGGATCCGTTCTCGTCGCTGAACCCGCGCATGACGGCGGGCGACATCGTGGGCGAGCCGCTGCTGGTGCATGGCGTCGCCAACACCAAGGAGCGCAACGAGCAGGTCGCCGCCCTGTTCGCCCGCGTCGGCCTGCGCACCGCGCAGATGAGCAACTACCCTCACCAGTTCTCGGGCGGCCAGCGGCAGCGCATCGGCATCGCGCGCGCGCTGGCGCTGGGGCCGAAGCTGATCGTGGGCGACGAGCCGGTCTCCGCCCTCGACGTCTCCATCCAGGCGCAGGTCATCAACCTGCTGATGGATCTGCAGCGCGAGCGTCAGCTCTCCTACCTGTTCATCAGCCACAACCTCGCGGTGGTCGAGCACATCAGCCACCAGATCGCGGTGATGTATCTCGGGCGCATCGTCGAGCACGCCGACACGCGCTCGATCTTCACCCGCGCCCAGCATCCCTACACCGAGGCGCTGCTATCGGCGGTGCCGGTGCCGGACCCGGCGATCAAGCGGCAGAAGCGCGTGCTTCAGGGCGACGTGCCGAGCCCGGTGAAGCCGCCGTCCGGCTGCCACTTCCACACGCGCTGCCCTTACGCGGTGGACCGCTGCAAGGTCGAATCGCCACCGCTGCGCGAAATCGCACCGGGGCATCACGTTTCCTGTCACTTGCGCTAAGCTCCTCCCCGAAGAGGGAGGCAGAAGCGTCATGGCGAATTGGGATTACATCATCGTGGGCGGCGGCTCGGCGGGATGCGTGCTGGCCAACCGGCTGACCGAGGATGCCAACGTCAGGGTGCTGCTGCTCGAGGCCGGCCCGCGCGACAAGTCGATGTGGATCGACATCCCGGCCGGCTTCACCAAGCTTCTGAACCACGACAAGTTCAACTGGAACTTCGAGATGGAGGCGGAGGAGGGCATGGCCAACCGGCGCATCCCGTGTCCGCGCGGCCGCACGCTCGGCGGCTCGAGCTCGATCAACGGCATGCTCTACGTGCGCGGCCAGCCGCTCGACTACGACACCTGGGGCCAGCTCGGCAATCGCGGCTGGTCCTACTCGCAGGTGCTGCCCTACTTCAAGAAATCGGAGAATTACGAACGCGGCGGCGACGACAGCCGCGGCAAGGGCGGCCCGCTCAACGTCGCTGAGATGTGCGACACCCACGAGCTGTGCGATGCCTTCATCGATGCCGCCGAGGCGACCGGCTATCCGAAGAACGCCGACTACAACAACGGCAACCAGGAAGGCTTCGGCTACTACCAAGTGACGATGAAGAACGGCAAGCGCCAGTCGACGGCGCGCGCCTTCCTCGATCCCGCGCGCTCGCGGCCCAACCTCACGATCGAGACCGATGCGCTGGTCCACAACGTCATCCTCGAGGGCAAGCGCTGCGTCGGTGTCGCCTACAGCGTGCATGGCCAGAAGAAGGAGGCGCGTGCGGGCCGCGAGGTCATCGTTTCCTGCGGCGCCGTGCAGTCGCCGGGCGTGCTGGAGCACTCCGGCATCGGCCAGCCCGATCTCCTGAGGAGTCATGGCATCGAGGTCAAGCACGAGCTGAAGGGTGTCGGCGAGAACTACGGCGACCACTTCGCGCCGCGCATGAACTGGCGCGTCAAGCTGCCGATCACGCTGAACGAGCGGACGCGCGGCCTCAACCTCGTGCGCGAGGTCATGAAGTACTACACGACCGGCCGCGGCGCCTTGGCGCTCACGGCGGGCGTTGTCTACGGTTTCGTGCGCACGCGGCCCGGCCTCGAATCGCCCGACATGCAGTTCCACATGGCACATGCCAGCTACGATTCGGCGCAGAAGCGCATGCTGGAGAAGGACCCGGGCATGACGGTCGTGATCGGCCAGTGCCGGCCCGATTCGCGCGGCTCGATCCACATCAAGTCGGCGACGCCCGGCGCCGCGCCTGCCATCCGGCCGAACTTCCTGTCGGCCCAGATCGACCGCGACGCCACGGTCGCGGGCATGCAGATCGCCCGCAAGATCGTCTCGCACCCGTCGATGGCCAAGTACATCGCCTTCGAGAACAACCCCGGCGACAAGATCCAGACCTACGACGAGTGGCTCGACTTCGCCCGCCGCACCGGCCAGACGACCTACCACGTCATCGGCACCTGCAAGATGGGCTCCGACCCGATGGCGGTGGTCGACGACCGGCTGCGCGTCCACGGAATCGCCGGCCTGCGCGTGATCGACGCCTCGGTCATGCCGACCGTGACCTCCGGCAACACCAACGCCCCCACGATCATGATTGCGGAGAAGGGGGCGGACATGATCAAAGAGGATGCAAAGGCGGGCCTCCGGGCCGCCGCTTAGGAGGTCCGCGCGATGTCCCTCAAGTCCGTTATTGCCGTCGCTGCGCTGGCTGGCGCGCTCACGGCCTGCTCGACGACGCCCAAGATGGAGTCCAAGCAGGACATGCTGTCCGACGCCGGCTTCAAGGTGGTGTCGCTCAAGACGCCGGGCCAGACCGCGCAGTTCAAGAAGCTGCCGGCGCACAAGCTCACGAAGAAGAACTACCAGGGCAAGACGGTCTGGGTGTACGCCGACCCGACCATGTGCGGCTGCCTCTACATGGGCACGCCGGGCAACTACAACGCCTACATCAAGATCGCCACGAAGCAGATGATGTCCCAGGCGATGCGGGCCAACTTCCAGGACGATCCCTACAGCCCGACGGCCATGGACAATGCCGTCGACAGCGACTGGGATTGGGGCGAGTGGGGCAACCCGGGCTACTACGGCCTGCCGTACTAGCAGCCCTGCTGGTCTGCCTCTTGCTGCCCCTTCCGTGCACCGTCAAAGTGCGGGGACGGGGATTGGGGGTAAGGGTATGACCAGGATCACACGGCGCGCGGCGTTGGCCGGCGCGTCTCTCCTTCCATTTGCCGGCTCCGCGCAGGCGCAGGCACGCTTTCCGGATCGCCCGGTCCGGCTGATCATTCCCTGGGCGGCGGGCGGCCCGGCCGACAGCGGCTTCCGCATCCTGGCCGAGTCGGTGTCGAAGAAGTTCGGCCAGCCGGTCGTCGTCGAGAACAAGGGCGGTGCGGCCGGCGTGCTGGGTGCGCTCGCGCTGCAGGAGGCCAAGCCCGACGGCTACGTGATCTCCCAGATGCACATGAGCGTGCTGCGACAGCCGCTGCTCAACAAGTCGCTGACCTACGATCCGATCAAGGACCTGACCTACATCCTGCAGATCACCGGCTTCGTGATGGGCGTCGTGGTCCGCACCGAGGCGCCGTGGAAGACGCTGCCGGAGCTGCTGGCCTACGCCAAGGCCAACCCGGGCAAGCTCAACTGGGGCACCCTGGGCATCGGCTCGACGCAGCATCTTGCCATGGAGCGGCTCGCCATGGCGCAGGGCATCACCTGGACGCACGCGCCCTACCGCGGCACGGCCGACACGATGCGCGCCCTGCTGGGCGGCGAGATCGATTTCGCGTCGGAGTCCTCGGGCTGGGCGCCAATGGTGCAGGCGGGCAAGCTGCGCCTCCTGGCGGTGTTCACCGCCGAGCGCGCCAAGCGCTTCCCCGATGTGCCGACGGTGAAGGACCTCGGCCTCGAGGTCGTGGTCGACAGCCCCGGTGGCCTGATCGGGCCGAAGGGCATGGATCCCGCCACCGTGAAGGTGTTGGGCGATGCCTTCCGCGAGGCCGCGCAAGAGCCCAAGCACCTGCAGTTCCTGGAGAGCATGGACCAGCCGCTGATCCTGCTCGACGGGCCGGCCTATCGCGACGCCATGATCAAGACCTACGAGGAGGAGCGCGAGCTCCTGCGCAAGCTCAACCTGCTGCCGGCCTAGGTTTTCGCCTTGGCCGGCTGCGTCGCCGGCACGCCGAGCGACAGCATCAATCGGTTCGCCCAGTTGAAGAACGAGGCCGCGCCGATCAGGTCGGCGATTGCCGCGTCGTCGAGCCCTGCCTTGCGTAGCCGCCCGACATGAGCCGGACCGAAGGTCATGGGGAGCTCCGTGAGCGCCACCGAGGCGGCCACGATCGCCTCCCAGCGCTCGTCCATCTTCGCTTCGACGCCTTCGTCGAGCAGGCGCTGCACGTCGTCGGAGCGCTTGGAGTAGGTCACGGCGTGGCGCGCATGCACCGAGGCGCAGTAGATGCAGCCGTTGAGGCGAGACGTCGCCGCGGCCGCCAGCTCGCGCTCGGCGCGCGGCAGGCCGGCGGCGGGATTGTAGAAGATGTCCTTGTCGGTGAGCGTGCGCGCCTCGAGCACATCGGGATCGCGCGCCAGCAGCCTGAAATAGGGCGACTTCACGCGGCTCGCGTCGACCAGGCTCGCGAGATGCCGCTCGGTC
>SCVT01000632.1 GCA_004296815.1 Reyranella sp.
GTCCTTCGGATCGACGACGACGATGCCGTCCTCGCCGGTCAGCGCGACGAGCAGCCGCTTGTCGTCCGGCAGCATGATGACGCCCGCCGGCGCGTTGCCGACCGGCACATTCCACTTCAGCGTCTGCGTCGCGAGGTCGAACGCGGCGAGACGGCCGCTCTGCTGCAGCGTGACGAACACCGTCTTCGAGTCGGCATCGAACGCCATATGGCTGGGCAGGCCGTCGATAAAGATGCGGCCGGCGAGGCGATATGAGTCGGCGTGGAAGATGTCGACGTGGTCGAGGCGGTAGGCCGCGGTGACGAACCACTTGCCGTTCGGGCTGAAGCCGAGGTGGTAGGGATCGATGATGTCCTTGACCACGCGCTTGCGTTCGCCGGTCTTGATGTCGAGGCCGGTGAGCTCGTTGGTCGCGGTGGAGCCGATCAGCACTTCCTTGCCGTCGGGCGTCACGATGAGATGGTGCGGCTCGCGGCCGACTGGCTGGCGCGAGATCTCCATCCGCGTGCTGCGGCTCAGGATGCTGTAGGAAGCTTCTTCCGAATTCAGGACGAGCACTGAATCGGCTCGCGCGGCCCCACAAGCCACAAGCGAGAGGGTCAGTACCGCGATCGACAGCCTATTCATTGGGGTTTGCCCGTGCTCCTTGCAGTCGACTTGAAGCACCTTTCCCGTCGCTGCGCTAGCGTCCTTTGAGTGACGCGGCTGCGGCGGCCAGCCGCTCGACCGCCGCCCAATCGCCCGACGCCACGGCGGCCTTTGGGGCCACCCAAGAGCCGCCGACGCAGGCCACGTTCGCAAGCGCGAGATAGGCCGGCGCCGTGTCGGCTCCTATCCCGCCGGTGGGGCAGAACCGCAGGCCCGCCAGCGGCGCCGAGACGGCCTTCAGCCAGCCGACGCCTCCGGCGATATCGGCCGGAAAGAACTTCAGGAGCTGGAACCCCTGCTCCGCCAGCGCCATGGCTTCCGACACGGTCTGGACACCCGGCAGGAAGGGCATGCCGGTCCTGCGTGCCTCGGCAGCCAGCGTCGACGTGCATCCCGGGCTGACGACGAATCGCGCGCCCGCCCGCTGGACCTCCGCCAATTGGGCCGAATTGAGCACGGTCCCTGCACCCACCACGGCCTCCGGCACCTCGGCCACGATCGCCCGCAGCGCCTCCAGCGCCACCCCTGTGCGCAGGGTGATCTCGAGAACCGGCAGCCCGCCCTTCACCAGCGCCCGGGCGAGCGGCACGGCGCTCTCCCGGCTCTCGATCGTGAGGACGGGGATGACCGGCGCCAGGGCGGCGATGGCCGCGATGTCCAAGGTCAGACGCTCCAGCCGCCGTCGATGACGTTGATGGTGCCGGTCGTGAACGCCGCCTCGTCGCTGGCGAGATAGACGGCCAGCGACGCGATCTCGTCCGCCGAGCCGAACCGGCCGGTCGGCTGCCGCTGCAGGAAGAATTGCTTGGCGTCGGCGCCGCCGCCCAGGGCGGAGATGCGCTCGTCGAGCGACGGGGTCTGCACCGTGCCGGGGCAGATGGCGTTGCAGCGCACGCCCTTGGCCACGTAGTCGACCGCCACCGACTTGGTGAGGCCAACGACCGCGGCCTTGGTCGTGCCGTAGATGCAGCGCAACGCCGCGCCCTTCACCGAGGAGGCGGCAGACGACATGTTGACGATCGAGCCGCCGCCCTTCTCCACCATGCCCGGCAG
>SCVT01000726.1 GCA_004296815.1 Reyranella sp.
CCAGGCGGTCTCGAAGTAGACGGACGCGCTCGCGATCCCGCGCCGATCCGCGTCGGCCGCCGTCACCAGCGCGTGAAGAACGAAAAAGAAGCCCGCCAGGGCAGCATTGAGCTCGAGCCAGCCGAAGCCGAGGCGTCGGTCGAGCGGTCCGGGGACGTGCCGAAAGATCGAGTACCAGCCGAGCCCGAGACAAAGGACGAACGCACCGCCGAGGTAAAGCGTCAACGTCCTGGTGCGCAGGGTGCCGATCCCGGCCAGGGCGATGGCCGGCACGAACACAGCCGGCACCAGCAACGCCGCGAAGAGCGTTTCGTCGGTGGCCGGCCATCGCTTTGCCTCGACGGCATCGTCGAGCCACCACAGGAGGACGCCTTGCGCCAGACCGATGGCCAGGCGGGCAGCGGCGAGCTGGGGGATCTGCTTCGTCATGCCCGCGGCAACCTTTGTCCTGAGCCCATCGGGCGAGCATCGGTTTTGCGATGTCCGCAGGCAAGCAACTTCAGATTGCAATCTTTGCCACCGGCAATCGCCGGTAGCAGGCCATTCGATGGAGGAAGACATGTGTGAATTTGGAACCGCCCTGATGATGGGCGCGGCAGGAGCCCAGGCGATGCTCGGTGCCTCGCAGCAGTCGCACCAGGCATCGGCGCAACAGGGCGCGGCGCTCTATCAGGCGGCGCTCGCGCGCAACGCGGCGCTGGCGTCGGAGTACCAGGCGCAGGACGCCGAGCGTCGTGCGGCGGCGGAAGAGGAGCGTCAGCGCCGCAAGACCTCGCTGCTGACCGGCGCGCAGCAGGCGCGCTTTGCCGCCCAGGGCACCGATCTTCTCGGATCGCCGGTCGATATCCTGGGCGATATCGGCGCCAGCGGTGAGCTCGATGCCCTGTCGCTGCGCTATCAGGGCGAGCGCGAGGCGTGGCTGCAGAGGCTGCAGGCGGCAAATCACAACGCGAAGGCTGTTGAATACGAGAGGGCCGCCTCCGTCATCAATCCGTCCTTCGGGATTGCCGATTCCCTGCTCGGCGGGGCCTCCAGGATCGTCGGCCTCGGAAAATCGGCCGGATTCTTCCGATGATCTAGGGTTTCTTGACGAAACTTTAGGTGTGTGCGGCACCGAACCCGAACTGTGTCCGGCCCGCCACACCCGCGGCCACAAAGGGCCGATCCGTGCGGGAGATTGTGGCCTTCCCGGCGGTGCGCAAGTAAGTTGCGCGGGTTCTCGAGACCCGTGGTTTTGCCCCCGTCCCACCCTTCGACGCAGGGCCAGTGTTAAAGGAGTTACTCATGAAGAAGGCACTTCTGGCTGCTGTTGCGGCCGTTGCGCTCCCGATGGCGGCCCAGGCCCAGGCTCCGCAGCCCGGTCTCTACATCGGCGCCGAGGGCGGCCTGAACTGGATGTTCAACTTCAACGCGACCGGT
>SCVT01000068.1 GCA_004296815.1 Reyranella sp.
GCTCTTCCGATCTACCGAATTGCGCATGATCATGCCGGCGAGCGCGATCACGCCCAGCAGCGAGACGAAGCCGAACGGCTGGTTGAACAGCAGCAGGAACAGCGACACGCCGATCAGGCCGAGCGGCGCCGTCAGCATGACCAGCGCGAGCTTGGAGAAGCTCTGGAGCTGCAGCATCAGGAACAGCACCATCAGGAAGGCCATGACCGGCATCATCTTGAAGATCGAGCCCTGGCTCTTGGCCGACTCCTCCTGGTCGCCGCCGACCTCGATGCGATAGCCGGCGGGCAGGCTGGCACGCACCGGCGCCAGCGCTTTGTCGAGGCGTGCGGCCACATCGGGACCCTGGACGCCGTCGGCGACGCCGGCGCGGACCGTCATCAGCAGGTCCTTGTTGCGCCGCCACAGGATCGGCTCCTCGAGCTCGAACTTGAGCGTCGCGAGCTGGGCCAGCGAGACCACGCCGCCGCTCGCGGTGCGCAGGTTGATCGCCTCCAGCCCCTCGACGCTCAGCCGCTCGGGCGCCACGGCTCGGGCGACGACGTCGATCGTCTCGGTGCGGTCGCGATACTGGGTCACGACGACGCCCGACAGCAGGGTCTGCAGCGTGTTGCCCAGCGCCTGCGAGTCGACGCCCAGGGCCCGCGCCTTGGCCTGGTCGACCTCGAGGCGCACGGTCTTGGCGAGCTCGTTCCAGTCGAAGTTGATGTCGCGCGTGTCAGGATCGGTCTTGAAGACCTGGCGGACCCGCTCGGCGACCTTGCGGACCTCCTGCGGGTCGTCGCCCAGCACGCGGAACATCACCGGGTAGCTGACGGGCGGGCCGTTCTGCAGGCGCTGCACGCGGGCGCGCACGGCCTCGAAGTCCTGCGCAAAGAGCTTGTCGAGGGCCGAGACCACGCGCTCACGGGCATCGAGGTCCTTGGTCATCACGATGACCTGGCCGAAGTTGGCGTTCGACAGCTCCGGCACGGTCGGCAGGTAGAAGCGTGGGCTGCCCGCGCCGACATAGGCCGTGAAGGAGGCGACGTCGGCGCTGTCGCCGAGCCAGCGTTCGAGCTTCTTCACCTCGACGTCGGTGGCGGCCCACGAGGCGCCCTGGGCAAGCTTCAGGTCGATGATCAGCTCGGGCCGGTTGGCGGTCGGGAAGAACTGCTTCTGCACGAAGCCGAAGGCCGCCAGCGAAGCCACGAAGGCCAGCATCGTGATGGCGATCGTCGTCTTGCGCCAGGTGACGCACCAGGTGACCACCCGGCGGAACAGCGTGTAGAGGCGGCCGCCATAGGGATCGTGATGGTGGACCTTGGGCGTCGGCAGCAGGTGGTAGCCCATCCAGGGCGTGAACAGCACGGCCACGAACCAGGAGATGATCAGCGAGAGGCCGACGACCCAGAAGATCGAGTTGGTGTACTCGCCGGCACTGGAGCGCGCGAAGCCCACGGGGACGAAGCCGACGGCGGTCACCAGCGTGCCGGTGAGCATGGGGAAGGCGGTCGAAGTGTAGGCGTAGGTCGCGGCTTCGAGACGGCTCGCTCCCTGTTCCAGCTTCACCATCATCATCTCGACGGCGATGATGGCGTCGTCGACCAGCAGGCCCAAGGCGATGATCAGGGCGCCGAGCGAGATGCGCTGGAAGTCGATGCCGAGCAGCAGCATGCCGACGAAAGTGATGGCCAGCACCAGCGGCACCGAGAGCGCCACGATCACGCCGGTGCGGATGCCGAGGCTGATGAAGGAGACGACCAGCACGATCGCCAGCGCCTCGAGCAGCGACCAGATGAACTCGTCGAACGAGCGGCCGACGACCTCGGGCTGGTTGGCGACGCGGTGCACGGTGATGCCGACCGGCAGGCCGGCCTCGACCTCGGCCATGGTCTTGTTGAGCGCCTTGCCGAGCGTCTCGACGTTGCCGCCCGGCGCCATCACGGCGCCCAGCCCGATCACCGGTTTGCCGTTGAAGCGCATCGCGATCTGCCGCGGATCCTGGTAGCCGCGCCGGATCTCGGCGACGTCGCCCAGGGTGAGAGTCTGGCCGTTGGCGGTGAAGGGCAGCGCCATGATCTGCTCGGCCGAGCCCGGCGCACCGTCGACGCGGACGGCGACGCGCTCGCCCTTGGTCTCGACCGTGCCGGTGGCGACAATGGCGTTCTGCCGCCGCACCACGTCGAGGATCTGGTCGACGGGTACGCCCAGCATCGCGAGCCGGCCGTGGCTGAATTCGAGGTAGATCTTCTCGTCCTGCAGGCCGAACAGGTCGACCTTGGTGACGTCGGGCACGCGCAGCAGGCGCTGGCGCACCGCCTTGGCGGTCTCCTTGACCTCGGCTGGCGAGAAGCCGTCGGCCTCGAAGGCCCAGATCAGGCTGTAGGTGTCGCCGTACTCGTCGTTGAAGAAGGGACCGATCACGCCCTGCGGCAACGAGCCCCTGATGTCGCCGACCTTCTTGCGCACCTGATACCAGAGATCAGCGACCTTGCCGGGCGGGGTGTCGTCGCGCAGCGAGACGTATATCACCGTCTCGCCGGGCTTGGTGTAGCTGTTGACGAAGTTGAAGTACGGCAGCTCCTGCAGCTTGGTCTCGATCTTCTCGGTGACCTGCTGCTCCATCTCGCGCGAGGTGGCGCCGGGCCAGGCGGCCGACACGACCATCTGCTTGATGGTGAAGGGCGGATCCTCGGCGCGGCCGAGGTTGAAGAAGGCGTAGAAGCCCGCCGCCGTCAGCGCGATCATGAAGAACACGGTGAGCGTGCTGTACTTCAGCGCCAGCGCCGAGAGGTTGGTGCGGGTCGTCACGGCCGGGCCGACGCCTGCTGCTGCGGCTTCACCTTCTGGCCGGGCTCCAGCTTGTGCACGCCCGCCGTGGCGATCAACTCGCCGTCCTTCACGCCGGACGAGATCGAGGCGGTCTCGTCACGCCAGCGCGCGATCGTCACCGGCCGGAGCTCGACCGTGCCGTTCGTGCGGTCGACCACCCAGACGGCAGGCTGTGTGCCGCGCTGGAAGATCGAGGACAACGGCACCTCGGCGAGCGGCGTGTCGTCGGCGCGGCGGAAGCCCAGCGTCGCGGTCATGCCGAGCCCGATGAACTCGGGCGGGTCGAGCACGCTGAAGCGCGCCGGGTAGGTGCGTGTGACCGGATCGGCGCTGGGTGAGAGCTCGCGCAGCCGCGCGGCGTGCCGCTTGCCGGGATCTGACCACAGCTCGAAGGTCGCGTCCGTGGTGTCGCGAATGGTCTTGAGGCGATGCTCGGGTACGCCGACCAGGATCTCGAGCTGGTCGAGACGGGCGACGCGCACCACGCCCTGGCCCTGCGCCAGCACCTGGCCGACCTCGGCCTGCACGGCGGTCACGACGCCCGCCGCATCGGCGCGCAGCACCGTGTAGGCGAGGTTGTTCTCGGCCGTGGCGAGCTGGCTCTTCGCCTGGTCGACGCGGGCGAGCGACGTCGAGGCGAGCGACTGGCGCTGCTCCAGCGTCTGCTGCGTGAAGGCAGCACCTCCACGCAGTGCCTGGTAGCGCTCATGGTCGGCCCGGGCGCGAGCGTAATCGGCTTCGGCAGAGACCAGCGCGGCGCGCGCATTGTCCACGGCGTGGCGATAGTCGGTGGGATCGAGCTCGGCGATCACATCGCCCGGCTTCACCGCGGTACCGACATCGACCGCGCGCGACACGATCTTGCCGCCGACGCGGAAGCCCAGCGTGCTCTCGATGCGTGGGACGACGGTGCCGGCGAGGAGGAGCGTCTGCGCCTGACGCTTGTAGGCGACCTCGACGACGCGGGCCGGCCGGACGACAGGTTCGGCCGTCGCAGCGGCGCGCGAGGCATTGGCGTTGAGGGAGAAGGCGGCGAATCCGCCGCCTGCAAGCGTGAGGCCTGCGACGCCGAGCAGGGCGTATTTGAGGGGCACCTTGGGAATGCGAACGCTGGGCAGACGCATGGCGGGCCTTCCTTCGGACGTCTACAATGCTCCCGGAGGAGCCTAACGCCGTTAACTTATCGTTGATAAGTTATCTACGTTAATATAAGAGTCAAGGGCAGGAGAACCCGTGTGAGCGCCTTTTCGACACCTGCGACGGCCGGCCGCAAAAAGCGGGGCGAGGGCCATACGCGCCGGGAGGAGATCCTCCAGGCCGCCAAGGAGCTGTTCCTCGAGCAGGGCTACGACGCCACGACGATCCGCAAGATCGCCGACCGGGTCGGCGTGTCGGCGCCGGCGCTCTACCTCTACTTCCAGGACAAAGAGCAGATGATGCTGGCGCTTTGCGACCAGACCTTCGGCCACCTGATCGAGAGCGTCGAGGAGATCGAGAAGACCGTCAGCGACCCGCGCCAGCGCATCCGCCAGTTCGGCGAGGCCTACCTGCGCTTCGGAATGCTGCACCCGGACGAGTACCGGCTTGTTTTCCTCGGCAGCAACATTCCGGAGTCCGTGCGCAAGGTCGGCCATCGCATGCCGACCGACGATCCGACCCGACCGGGCGTCCAGGGCGCGATCGTGTTCCAGCGGCTGGTGGCGGTTCTCGTCGAGGCCGAAGCGTCCGGCCTCAAGCTCAACTACCCGGCGGACAATTGCGCCGAGCTCTGCTGGATGGCCCTCCACGGACTGGTGTCGGCGTTCATCCTGAAGCCCGAGTTTCCCTGGAACCGCGAGCTGCTGATCAACGGCATGCTCGACATCGTCCTGAAAGGCGTCGTGCGCGACGCCTGACGCTCACGCCGGCGCAGCCGCTTTCCGCGCCACACGCCGTCGCGCGAGGCGCGCCAAGCCCCATGTCGCGGCGAAGCCTGCGACCAGCACTGCAATCCCGACCAGCGGCCGGTACCACAGCCAGCCGATCGCGATGACGATCGGCGCGATCGCCATGGTGCAGAGGAGTGCGACCAAGCCCGTGCCGGCACCGACGATGCTGCCGAGGAACGGGATCACGTCGGCGATCACCTTGAGCGGTCGCAGGATGAAGGCGAAGCCCAGGAACATCACGAACACGCCGACGCCGCGCAGGATCCAGGTGAACGTGACGTTCTCCTCCTGCGCGTGCTGGAACATCGTGACCGCCGGCACCGCGCCCGCCGAGATCAGCTCGACGGTGGTGCCGGTGTGCGTGCGGAACGGCACGAAGCCGCCGCCCGACTGCGTCGCCACCACGCTCGCCACCTGAAGCGGCACCTGGAAGAACGACACCTTCATATCGCCGATCGCGGGCTGCGACGGATCGCGGCCGACATGCAGGACGCCATCGATCACGGCCACCGGCCTGTTGATGCGGATCTGCAGCGCGTTGGCCTGCGCTTCGGTGGCGGGCAGCGCCTTGCGCTCGCCGAAGCCGCGCAGCAGGGAGTCCGGCACGGCGAATGCGCCGAGCCGCGTGCCCGCCGCCAGCGCCTCGCGCGACTGGTAGGTCATCACGGGGTTGGTATGGCCGCGCGGCTCCTTGAAGCGCGTCGAGTCGATCGGCTTGTCGGACCAGTCGCGCACGTACTTGTACGTCGTGGTGCGTTCCTCGCCGCCGCCGAACTTGGTGCGGGTCTCGGTCTGCGTCTCTTCCTTCCACTGGTACATCTCGACATGACGCACGAGGCGGACGCCCTGGACGCGGACCGCGAAGTCGGGGTCGGCGACCGGCCCGCCGGTCGAGAGCATGCCGCTCACATGGACCAGCCGACCGTCGTTGGCGGTATCGACCTTGTCCGCGGCGACGTTGCGAACGATGCCCGCACCTTCGGTCAGGCCTTGCGCCGTCTTGATGGCGCGGCCCTCGTTCCAGAACAGCAGGACCGTCGCGACCAGGATCGCGATCAGACCGATGAACACGCCGCCAATCGCCTGGCCGAGCCGGGACAGCCAAGACGTGCTGGTGACTTCCGTCACCTGGTCGATTCGATTCTCTTCCGGCATGTCCGCTCCCCGTCAGCCGGCCGAGACTACCGCCTCGGCCAGACTCGCGGGAAGAGGTCGCAGGTCATCGGCGAACCGGGCTGCAGGTTGGGCTTGTGGGGGAACTGGAAGGTGCCGGGCCGCGGATCGTAACGGGCGTCGTCGCCGGTGTAGCGCAGCGACAGGCCACGCCGCCGCGCGCCGGGCGTGGAATTGCCAGGAGCGCCGTGCACGATCATGGCGTGGAAGACCAGGCAGTCGCCGGGCTCCATCGTCCATGAACGGATGTCGTACTTGTCGCGCTCCGCGTCGATGTCGGGGATCGGGGCGAGCTCGCTCGAGGTGAACTTGGCCTCATGGCCCTTGCGGAAGGGCGTGGGGCGGAAGTTCACGCCCCAGCGATGCGAGCCCGCGATGAATTCGACGGCGCCGTTGCTGAGATCGATATCGTCGAGCGCGATCCACACCGACGCGATCTGCCAGCCCGTCACCGGCCAGTAGGGCTGGTCCTGGTGCCAGGGCGTGGGATGCGCCGTGCCGGGTTCCTTCACGAAGAGCTGGTCGTAGAAGAAGTCCGCACCTTGCGAGGCCATCAGTCGCGCGGCGATCTCGCCGGCGGGCGAGGCGAGGGCGGCAAGGCGGAAGTCGTTGTCCTGCTGCCACATGAACATGTCGCCGAAGAAGCGGCCCTCGGTGCTGCCTTCGGCGAAGTTTGTGGCG
>SCVT01000069.1 GCA_004296815.1 Reyranella sp.
CCACGGAATGCCCGAGGCGCGGATCAGCGGGCCGGAGAAACCCCAGTCGAGCGCCTGCTCCCCCGACACGACGCCGATGTCGACCGTGCGCAGACGGAAGATGCGGTTGTCGTTCAGCAGTTTCTCGATGTCCTTCATGAACGGATAGAACTGCTTGATCCATCCATCCATCGAATCGAGCATGCCCGCCGGCAGGTCCTGGTGGACGCCGCCCGGCCGGAAGTAGGCCGCGTGCATGCGCGAGCCGCTCACCTGCTCGTAGTATTCCATCAGCAACTCGCGCTGCTCGAAGCCCCAGAGCGGCGGCGTCAGCGCGCCCACGTCCATCGCGAACGTGGTCACGTTCAGCAGGTGGTTCAGGATACGCGTGATCTCGGAAAACAGGACGCGGATGTACTGGCCGCGCTCCGGCGCCTGGATGCCCAGGAGCTTCTCGACCGCCAGGGCGTAGGCATGCTCCTGGTTCATCGGCGAGACGTAGTCGAGCCGGTCGAAGTACGGCACCGCCTGCAGGTAGCTCTTGTACTCGATCAGCTTCTCGGTGCCGCGATGCAGCAGGCCGATATGCGGATCGCAGCGCTCGACGATCTCGCCGTCCATCTCGACGACGAGGCGCAGCACACCGTGGGCCGCCGGGTGCTGCGGCCCGAAGTTCATCGTCAGGGTCTTGATCTCGACGTCGGACATGTCAGCTCGCCTTCGTCGCCTTCTCGTCGCCCGGCAGCTCGCGTTCGATGCCGCCTTCCCACGGGCTCAGGAAGTCGAAACGGCGGAATTCCTGGGTGAGCTTCACCGGCTCGTAGATCACGCGCTTCTGCACGTCGTCCCAGCGCAGCTCGACGAAGCCGGTCAGCGGGAAATCCTTGCGCAGCGGATGGCCCTCGAAGCCATAGTCCGTGAGGATGCGGCGCAGGTCAGGGTGATCGGAGAACCACACGCCGTAGAGATCGTAGGTCTCGCGCTCGAACCAGCCGGCCGCGCTGTAGACGGATGCGGCGGACGGCACGGGCGTGGTCTCGTCGGTCGCGACCTTCACGCGGATGCGCTGGTTGTTCTTGAGGCTGAGCAGATTGTAGACGACGTCGAAGCGCTTCTCGCGCTCGGGCCAATCGACGCCGCAAATGTCGATGAGCTGCTTGAACAGGCACTTCGGATCGTCGCGCAGGAACGCGAGCAGCGCGATCACCTTGTCGGCAGTCGTGTCGAGCATCAGCTCGCCGAGATCCACCCGATGTGCGGTCACCGCCCCTGCGGTCGCCTGCGCGATGTGCTGTCCGAGCTCGGAAAGACCCTCGGCCATCAGCGCACCAGCGTTCCGGTGCGGCGAACCTTCTTCTGAAGCTGCAGCACGCCGTAGAGCAGCGCTTCGGCCGTCGGCGGGCAGCCCGGGACATAGACGTCGACCGGGACGATGCGGTCACAGCCGCGCACGACCGAGTAGCTGTAGTGATAGTAGCCGCCGCCGTTGGCGCAGGATCCCATCGAGATCACGTAGCGCGGCTCGGCCATCTGGTCGTAGACCTTGCGCAGCGCCGGCGCCATCTTGTTGGTGAGCGTGCCGGCCACGATCATGACGTCGGCGGCGCGCGGGCTCGGCATCGGCGCGAAGCCGAAACGATCGAGATCGTAGCGGCTCATCCAGCAATGGATCATCTCGACGCCACAGCAGGCCAGGCCGAAGGTCAGCCCCCACATCGAACCGGTGCGCGCCCAGGTGATGAGCTTGTCGAGCTGGGCGACAACGAAGCCCTTGTCCGCCAGCTCGTCGTTCAACGCGCGCGACAGCGCCGCTTCAGCAGCGCTGGAGGGCTTCGCCGGAGTGATCACTCCCATTCCAACGCTCCCTTCCGCCACTCGTAGATGAACCCGACCGTCAGGACGCCGAGGAAGAGCATCATCGACCAGAAGCCGAACAGGCCGATGTCGCCCAGCGCCACGGCCCACGGGAAGAGGAAGGCGACCTCGAGGTCGAAGATGATGAACAGGATGGCGACGAGATAGAAGCGCACGTCGAACTGGCCGCGCGCGTCATCGAACGGTGCGAACCCGCACTCGAACGGCGACAGCTTCTCGGAATTCGGATTTTGGCGGGCGACGAGATACGACCCACCAAGCATTGCACACGTCAGGGCGAAAGCGAGGCCGAGGAAGATCAGGATCGGAAGGTATTCCCGCAGAAGAACTTCCATCGCCACCCCTTGCGCCCCGTTTTTGTGGGCTGCCAGCGTTTGGGCTGGCGCGAGCGACGGGACTCGAACCCGCGACCTCCGGCGTGACAGGCCGGCGTTCTAACCAACTGAACTACGCCCGCAATAGCCCCAAACGGCGCGCGGAGAGATATAGGACCCCCTATGGGGTGTCAAGCATACCGCACCCGCGAAGGCGTGCGTAAGTGCCCGATTCTTCTATGCTTTCTGCACCGTGCGAAACGACCGCTGGCGAAACGATGGTGGGCGATGACGGGATCGAACCGCCGACCGCTCCCGTGTAAAGGGAATGCTCTACCGCTGAGCTAATCGCCCGGCGCGGGTGGTAGCACAGCGATGGCTGGAACGCGCTAGTTGATCGCGTCCTTGAGCGTCTTGCTCGCCTTGAAGCGCGGCACGTTGGCGGCCGGAATCTTGATCTTTTCGCCGGTCTGCGGATTGCGCCCCTCACCCGCCTTACGCCTGGACACCTGGAAGGTCCCGAAGCCGACAAGAAGAACTTTCTCCTTCTTCTTCAGCGATTTGGTGATCACGGTCAGGATCGAATCG
Organism: Reyranella sp.; assembly: GCA_004296815.1. Lineage (GTDB taxonomy): Bacteria > Pseudomonadota > Alphaproteobacteria > Reyranellales > Reyranellaceae > Reyranella. The sequence continues at coordinate 2,757 of SCVT01000069.1, forward strand.
ACGGCGTTGGCAGCGTCGGTCTTGGAAAGGTTGGTCGAAGCGGCGACGGCGGCGATCAGATCGTGCTTGTTCACGGGCGAGCCTCTGCAAGGTCGGGCAGTCTCAAGTGTAAGGGCGGCCGGAAAACGGCGTCAACGCCGAATACCATATTTTGTAGGCCGGGCGCGATTTTATTGGCATCCCTAGCGCCAGAAACGACGAAGCCCCGGATTGCTCCGGGGCTTCGCGTTTCTTTCGGAGGGGCCTGCCTCAGTGGGCGCGGACCTCGGTGGCTTCGGCCGGCTTGGCCGCCACGGCCTCGAGGTCGTTCGGCCACTCGATGGCGACCAGCGGCTTGACCAGCGCGCGGGCCAAGACCTCGTCCACCGTGGAAACGGGCACGATCTCCAGGCCCTTCTTCACGTTGTCCGGAATCTCCGGCAGGTCGCGCTCGTTCTCCTTCGGGATCAGCACCGTCTTGAGGCCACCGCGCAGCGCCGCCAGGAGCTTCTCCTTGAGGCCACCGATCGGCAGGACTCGGCCGCGCAGGCTGATCTCGCCGGTCATGGCGACTTCCTTGCGCACCGCGATGCCGGTCAGCGCCGACACGATCGAGGTGATCATGCCCACACCCGCCGACGGACCGTCCTTGGGCGTGGCGCCTTCCGGCACGTGCACGTGGATGTCGCGCTTGTCGAAGATGTTCGGCTTGATGCCGAACGCCGCCGCGCGCGAGCGGACGTAGGCGTTGGCCGCCTGCACCGACTCCTGCATGACGTCGCCCAGCTTGCCGGTGACGGTCACGCGGCCACGGCCCGGAACCAGCACGGCCTCGATCTGCAGCAGCTCGCCGCCGACCTCGGTCCACGCCAGGCCCGTCGTGATGCCCACCAGATCCTCGAGTTCGGCCTCGCCGAAGCGGAAGCGGCGGACGCCGGCGTACTTGTCGAGGTTCTTGCGGCCGATCTTCACCTTGGAGGCCCCCTTCATGAGGATCTCCTTGGTCGCCTTGCGCGCGAGATTCGCAATCTCGCGCTCGAGGTTACGGACGCCCGCCTCGCGCGTGTAGTAGCGCACGAGGTCGCGCACCGCGTCGTCGTGGATGTCGAGCTCGCCGTCCTTCAGCCCGTTCGCCTCGATCTGCTTGGGGATCAGGTGCTTGCGGGTGATCGCGACCTTCTCGTCCTCGGTGTAGCCGGCAAGCCGGATGATCTCCATGCGGTCCATCAGCGGCTGCGCCATGCGCAGCGAGTTCGCCGTGGTGATGAACATCACGTTCGACAGGTCGTAGTCGACCTCGAGGTAGTGGTCGTTGAACGAGGCGTTCTGCTCGGGATCGAGCACCTCGAGCAGCGCCGACGACGGATCGCCGCGGAAATCCGCGCCGAGCTTGTCGATCTCGTCGAGCAGGAAGAGCGGGTTCGACGACTTCGCCTTCTTCATCGACTGGATGACCTTGCCCGGCAGCGAGCCGATATAGGTCCGGCGGTGGCCGCGGATCTCGGCCTCGTCGCGCACGCCGCCCAGCGACATACGCACGAAGTTACGCCCCGTCGCCTTGGCGATCGATTTGCCGAGCGAGGTCTTGCCGACGCCCGGCGGGCCGACCAGGCACAGGATCGGGCCCTTCATCTTGTCGACGCGCTGCTGGACCGCGAGGTACTCGAGGATGCGCTCCTTGACCTTCTCGAGACCGTGGTGGTCGGCGTTGAGAATGTCCTCGGCGTACTTCAGGTCCTTGATGATCTTGGTCGGCTTGCGCCACGGAATCGACAGCAGCCAGTCGAGGTAGTTGCGCACCACCGTCGCCTCGGCCGACATCGGGCTCATCGTCCGGAGCTTCTTCAGCTCGGCGTTGGCTTTCTCGCGCGCCTCCTTGGAGAGACGCGTCTTCTTGATGCGCTTCTCCAGCTCGGAGACCTCGTCGCGACCGTCCTCGGTCTCGCCAAGCTCCTTCTGGATCGCCTTCATCTGCTCGTTGAGATAGTACTCGCGCTGCGTCTTCTCCATCTGACGCTTCACGCGGTTCCTGATCTTCTTCTCGACCTGCAGGACGCCGATCTCGCCTTCCATCAGGCCGAGGATGCGCTCCAGGCGCTTCGACACCGAGTCGAGCTCGAGAAGCTGCTGCTTCTCTGCGACCTTGAGCGCGAGGTGAGCGGAGATCGTGTCGGCGAGCTTCGAGGGCTCCTCGATCTTGTTGATCGAGACGACGACCTCAGGAGGCACCTTCTTGTTCAGCTTCACGTAGTTCTCGAACTCCGAGACCACGGTGCGCGCGGCAGCCTGCAGCTCGGCGGTCTCTCCGGCCGCCTCTTCCATCGCCACGGCGCGCGCCTCGAAGAACTCGGCGCGGTCGCTGTAGCCGGTGATCTTCACGCGACGGCCACCTTCGACCAGCACCTTGACGGTGTCGTCGGGCAGCTTGAGGAGCTGCAGCACCGTGCCGAGCGTGCCGATCGTGTAGATGTCGTCGGGACCCGGATCGTCCTGGCTCGCGTTCTTCTGGGCGATCAGCAGGATCTGCTTGTCGTCCTTCATCACCTCTTCGAGCGCCTTGACGCTCTTCTCGCGGCCGACGAACAGCGGCACGATCATGCCGGGGAACACGACGATGTCGCGCAGCGGCAGGACGGGATAGACGGTTCCAGGAGCAGAAGTGGTGGGGGCGTTCATGATGCCTCGCAACGATGCTGTTAGAGCTGCCCACGCCGCAGCCGCGATCCCCGAAGGCGATCCACGGCACGCAAACATGCGCACTCGTTAGCAGAGATTGGCTTGAACAGGGGGTTGTTCAAGACCCGTCGGGAAGACCGCCGGCGACGGTTGTCGCCGGCGCAGCAAAACTCAGGCCGGTGCAGCGGCAACGCCTTCCTTGCGCTCACCGTGCACATAAAGCGGCTGTGCGCGTCCTTCGATCACTTCGCGGTTGATCACCACTTCCTCCACGCCGTCGAGCGACGGCAGGTCGTACATGGTGTCGAGAAGGACCGTCTCCATGATCGAGCGCAGGCCGCGTGCGCCGGTCTTTCGCAGGATCGCCTTCTGGGCGACCGCGCGCAGCGCATCGTCGGAGAACTTGAGCTTCACGTTCTCCATATCGAACAGCCGCTGGTACTGCTTGATCAGCGCATTCTTCGGACGCGTCAGGATCTCGATCAGCGCACCCTCGTCCAGGTCCTCGAGCGTCGCGACCACCGGCAGGCGGCCGACGAACTCGGGGATCAGGCCGTACTTCAGCAGGTCCTCCGGCTCGAGGTCGCGCAGGATCTCGCCGGTGCGGCGATCTTCAGGTCCCCTCACCTCGGCGCCGAAGCCGATCGAGGTGCCCTGACGGCGCATCGAGATGATCTTGTCGAGACCGGCGAAGGCGCCGCCGCAGATGAACAGGATGTTGGTCGTGTCGACCTGCAGGAACTCCTGCTGCGGATGCTTGCGCCCGCCCTGCGGCGGCACGGAGGCGACGGTGCCTTCCATGATCTTCAGCAGTGCCTGCTGCACGCCCTCGCCCGACACGTCGCGCGTGATCGACGGGTTGTCGGACTTGCGGCTGATCTTGTCGACCTCGTCGATGTAGACGATGCCGCGCTGCGCCCGCTCGACGTTGTAGTCGGCCGACTGCAGCAGCTTCAGGATAATGTTCTCGACATCCTCGCCGACATAGCCCGCCTCGGTGAGCGTGGTCGCATCGGCCATCGTGAACGGCACGTCGAGCATGCGCGCCAGTGTCTGGGCGAGCAGTGTCTTGCCGCAGCCCGTCGGGCCGATCAGCATGATGTTCGACTTGGCGATCTCGACGTCGTTCGCCTTGCCCCCGTGGCTCAGGCGCTTGTAGTGATTGTGCACTGCAACAGCGAGGATGCGCTTCGCCTGATCCTGGCCGATGACATAGTCATCGAGGATCTGGCGGATCTCCTTCGGCGATGGAACGCCGTCCTTGGACTTGACCAGGGTGGTCTTGCTCTCCTCCCTGATGATGTCCATGCAGAGCTCGACGCATTCATCGCAGATGAACACCGTCGGGCCCGCGATCAGCTTCCTGACCTCGTGCTGGCTCTTGCCGCAGAAGCTGCAATACAGGGTGTTGCGGGAATCGCCCCCGGATTTGGCGGCTGGCATGTCGGTAACGCACCTCCGCTTGGGGGGCCCGCCGACCTGCGGGCCCGCACACAAGACTATGTTAAACGTGCCCCCCGGATGGCGACAACATCAAAATATGGTGTGTCGCCCTGCAAACGGGAAACAATTGGTCGCGGGATGAGGCTCAGGAGGCGGCCGCCTGGACGGTCGGGGTCGGCCGTTTCTCGAGAACATCGTCGATCAGGCCGAACTCCTTGGCCTCCGGCGGGGAGAAGAAGCGGTCACGCTCCATGCCGTGCTGGATCTCCTCGATCGTCCGTCCGGTGTGGTGGACATAGAGCTGATTGAGGCGCGCCCGGGTCAGCAGGATCTCCTTGGCGTGGATCTCGATGTCCGTCGCCTGGCCCTGCGCACCGCCCGACGGCTGGTGAATCATGATCCGCGAGTTGGGCAACGAGAACCGCTTGCCCTTGGCGCCTGCCATCAGCAGCAGCGAGCCCGCCGACGCAGCCTGACCGAACACGAGGGTGGAAATCTGCGGCCGGATATATTGCATGGTGTCGTAGATCGCGAGACCCGACGTCACCACGCCACCGGGCGAGTTGATATAGAAGGAGATGTCCTTCGTCGGATTCTCGGCCTCGAGATAAAGCAGCTGGGCGCAGATGACGCCGGCCACGTTGTCCTCGATCGGGCCATTCAAGAAGACGATCCGCTCCTTGAGCAGCCTCGACCAGATGTCGTAGCCGCGCTCGCCACGCGCCGACTGCTCGACGACCATCGGCACGTAGTAGTTGTTGTAGACTTCCAGCGGATCGCGGTCGCGAGTCATCGCGGGCCCCCTTGAGTGACTGTCCTTCGGAAAGTGGCAGCGCCGGTGGCTTGGTTCAAGGCCACCGGCTCTGGATCAATTCGCCGCCTTCTCGCCGGCCTCTTCTTCTTCCGCTTCGCGGGCAGCCTTGAGCAGTTCCTCGGGGGTAACCGACTTCTCCGAGACCTTCGCGAGCTCGAGAATGAAGTCGACCGTCTTCTCTTCGAAGATCGGTGCACGGAGCTGGTCTTTCAGCTCGGCGTTCTTGCCGTAGAACTCCAGTACCTGGCGCTCCTGTCCGGGATAGCGCATGGCTTCGCGCATCACGGCCTGGTTGAGCTCCTCGGGCGTGACCTCGATCGAGTTGGAGCGGCCGACGTCGGCCAGCAGAAGGCCGAGCCGCACGCGGCGCTCCGCGATCTCCCGGTACTCCTTCTTCATCTTCTCTTCGTCGTCCTCGAGCTTCTGGCCGTTCTTCTTGGCTTCCTCGATGCGCTGCCAGATCGCGTTGAACTCGCCTTCGACGAGGCCTTCCGGCACCTGGAACTTGTGCGTGTCCGCGAGCTTGTCGAGGAGCTGGCGCTTGATCATCGTGCGCGAGATCTGCGCGTAGTCCTGGCCGATCCGCTCGCCGACCGCCTTGCGCATCGCCTCGAGGTTCTCGAAGTTGTTCTTCTTCGCGAGCTCGTCGTCGGCCGGCTTGTCCACGAACTCACGGATTTCCTTGATCGTGCACTTGAAGACAGCGTCCTTGCCGGCGAGCTCCGCCGCGCCGTACTCGGCCGGGAACGTCACCTTCACCTCGACGTCCTTGCCGACCTCGGCGCCGACGAGCTGATCCTCGAAGCCCGGGATGAACGAGCCCGAGCCCAGCTCCAGCGTGTAGTCCTGCGCGGCGCCGCCCGGGAACTCCGTGCCGTCGACCGAGCCCACGAAGTCGATCTTGATCGCGTCGCCCTTCTGGGCGGGACGCGGCGGGTCGACCGGCTTCTGCTCGCGGTTGGCCTTGGCGATGCGCTCCAGCGCCTCGTCCACGTCCTTGTCCGGAACGGCGGCCTTCAGGCGCTCGAGCTCGATGCCCGAGAAGTCGAGCTTGCCGATTTCCGGCAGAACTTCGATCGCGACTTCGAACTCGACGTCCTTGCCTTCCTCAAGCTGCTTGAGGTCGACGCGCGGCTGCATCGCGGGCTTCAGGCCACGATCCTCGATGGCCTTGGCCGTGCTGGTGTTGACCGCCTGCTCGACCGCTTCGCCGAACAGGGCCTGGCCGTACTGCTTCTTCAGCAGGCCGACCGGCACCTTGCCGGCGCGGAACCCCGGCATCTGGGCCGTCTGCGCGAGTTCCTTGAGGCGCTCGTCGACCTTGGCCGAGAGGTCGCCAGCCGGCACCACGATCTTGAATTGCCGCTTCAGCCCTTCGGCCGAGAGTTCCGTAACTTGCATCGTCTCACTTCCATTTCCTGGTGCGGGCGGAGGGACTTGAACCCCCACGCCTTGCGGCACGAGAACCTAAATCTCGCGTGTCTACCAATTCCACCACGCCCGCCCGA
>SCVT01000633.1 GCA_004296815.1 Reyranella sp.
GCGATCAGCTCGCGCTGGGCCTCGGTGTCCTCGGCGATGCGGCTCGCCTTGCCGCGCAGATCGCGCAGGTAATAGAGCTTGGCGCGGCGCACGACGCCCTTGCGGACGACCTCGATTTCCCAGATGCCCGGGCTGTAGAGCGGGAACACGCGCTCGACGCCCTCGCCGAACGAGATCTTGCGCACGGTGAACGACGAGTTGATGCCGTCGTTCTTGCGGCCGATGCACAGGCCTTCGTAGACCTGAATGCGCTCGCGGTTACCTTCCTGCACCTTCACGTGCACCTTGAGCGTGTCGCCCGGCTCGAAGCGCGGCACCGGCCGGTCGGCGGTCACCTTGTCCATCTGGGCCTGGCCCAGCGTATCGAGAATGTTCATCGCATCCATCCTTTCGTCACTTCTCATCGTTCCCTGCGGTCCGCCGGCCGGCCCATAGATCGGGTCGCCGCCGCCGCGTGATCTCTTCCCGCCGCTTCATCCGCCATTCGGCGACCTTGCCGTGGTGGCCCGAGACCAGGACCTCGGGCACGCGCCGCTCGGTTCCGTCCGGGCCGGCCCAGGTCGCGGGCCGGGTGTAGTGCGGGTACTCCAGCAATCCGTCCTCGAAACTCTCCTCACTCGCCGATTCGGCCGCGCCCATCACACCGGGCAGCAGCCTCACGCAACAATCCATCACCGCCATGGCCGCGATCTCGCCGCCCGAAAGCACGAAATCGCCGACCGATATCTCCTCCAGCGCGTGGGCCTCGATGACGCGCTCGTCGACGCCCTCGAACCTTCCGCACACCAGCAGCACCCCAGGACCCTTCGCCAGTTCCCGGCCGCGCGCCTGACTGAACGGCGCGCCGCGGGGCGAAAGCAGGACCTTCGGCACTCCCGCCATCCCTGGTGCCTGCGCGACCGCCTCGATCGCGTCCGACAGCACGTCGGGCTTCATCACCATGCCGGCGCCGCCCCCGAAGGGCGCATCGTCCACCGTGCCATGGCGATCCTTGGCGAACCGCCTGATGTCGACCGCCGACAGCTCCCACAATCCTTCCTTCAATGCCCGACCGGCCAGGCTCTCACCCAGCGGTCCCGGGAACATCTCCGGGAAGATCGTCAGCGCCGCAGCTTTCCACATCGTAGGCGCCACACGTTATTCCTCCGCCTCCTTCGCAGGCCCACCCGCCAGCAGACCTGCCGGAGGATCGACCGTTACCTTGCCGCCCGGGACATCGATCTCGGGCACCGCCTCGTCGGTGAAGGGCAGCATCAGCGAATGCCTCGATGCGCTGCCTCCCGACACTTCCATCGTCGTGCCGCCGCCGAAATCGTGGAAGGCCATGACCTTTCCCCAATCCCGGCCGTCCCGGCCGACCGCGGCGAGACCGATCAGGTCCGCCTCGTACCACTCCCGCTCGCCCGTCGCCGGCAGCCGCTCGCGCTCCACATAGAGCCGCAAACCCCGTACTGCCTCGGCCGCCGTTCGATCGGCTACGCCCTCGATCCGTGCCAGCACCGCGCCCTTGACGGAACTCAGTGCCTCGACCCGGTACTTCTTCTTCCCCGTCTCGTCCGACAGCTCGCCGTAGGAGGCGATGGCCATCGGGTCCTCGGTGAAGCTCCTGATGCGCACCAGGCCGCGTACGCCGTGCGGCGCCGCGACGACGCCCAGCAGGACGCGGCCGTCCTTCATCAGGTGGCCGCGGCCTCCGCAGCGGGTTCAGCAGCAGCAGCGGCGGCAGGCGCCGGCGCCGCGGCAGCGGCGGCCTCGGCCTTGATGCGCTCCTGCGCCTTGGCGCGGGGCTGGCTCTTCTTGGTCTGCTCACGGCGCTCGCGCGGCTTCATCATCTCGGCCTGCGAGAGGAACTTGGCGACGCGGTCCGACGGCTGCGCGCCGACCTTCAGCCAATGCGCGATGCGCTCCTTGTCGAGCGTGATGCGCTGGGCATGGTCCTTGGGCAGCAGCGGGTTGTAGGTCCCGAGCTTCTCGATGAAACGGCCGTCGCGCGGGCTGCGCGAGTCGGCCACGACGATGTGGAAGAACGGGCGCTTCTTGGCGCCGTGGCGAGTCATACGGATGGCGAGCATTCTTTCTCCTTCACAAATTTCAGCGCGGGAAACCTGGGGGCATCATGCCGCCCATGCTGCGCATGAATCCTTTCTCTCCGAGCTTGTTGACGCGTTTCATCATCTTGAGCATGTCGGCGTGCTGCTTGAGCAGCTTGTTGACGTCCTGCACCTGCACGCCCGAACCCTTGGCGATGCGCTTCTTGCGCGAGGCGTGGATCACGTCGGGGTTGCGCCTCTCCTTGGGCGTCATCGCGAGAATGACGGCTTCCTGGCGCTTGAGCTGGGTCTCGTCGATCTTGGCCTTGGACATCGCGGCCTTGGCCTGCATGGCGCCCGGCAGCATGCCCATCAAACCGGAGAGCCCGCCCATCTTGCGCAGCTGGCGGAGCTGGCTCAGCAGGTCGTCCATGTCGAACTGGCCCTTGCGGACCTTGGCGGCGAGCTTCTCCGCATCTTCCTTCTCGATCGTCTCGGCGGCGCGCTCCACCAGCGAGACGATGTCGCCCATGCCGAGGATGCGGCCGGCGATGCGGTCGGGATGGAACGGCTCGAGCTGGTCGAACTTCTCGCCGACGCCGATCAGCTTCACCGGACGGCCGGTGACGGCGCGCATCGAGAGTGCCGCACCGCCGCGGGCATCGCCGTCGACGCGGGTCAGCACGATGCCGGTGACGGCCAGCCGCTCGTTGAACGCCTTGGCGACGTTGACGGCGTCCTGGCCGGTCATGGCGTCGGCGACGAGCAGCGTCTCCTTCGGGTTGGCGAGATCGGAGATCTGCTTGACCTCCGTCATCAGCTCCTCGTCGATGGCGAGGCGGCCCGCCGTGTCGAGGATCAGGACGTCGAAGCCTTCGCGGCGGGCCTGCTCGAGCGCGCGCCGCGTGATGGCGAGCGGCATCTCGAGCGGCACGATCGGCAAGGTCGGCACGCCGGTCTGTTCGCCAAGGATCTTGAGCTGCTGCTGCGCGGCGGGGCGGCGCGTGTCGAGCGAGGCCATCATGACCTTGCGCTTGACCGAGAACGAGCCGCCGAATTCGGCGGCCATGCCCTGCGGGCCCTGGCTGAGGCGGTAGGCGATCTTGGCCGACGAGGTGGTCTTGCCCGAGCCCTGCAGGCCGACCATCAGGATCACGACCGGCGGGACGGCGTTGAGGTCGAGGTCGGCGACGGTGCCGCCCAGCATCTCGACCAGGTGGTCGTTGACGATCTTGACGACCATCTGGCCCGGCGTGACCGAGCGGATGACGTCGGCGCCGATCGCCTTGGGCCGGACCTCGTCGACGAACTGGCGGACGACGGGGAGGGCGACGTCGGCCTCGAGCAGCGCGGTCCTGACCTCGCGCAGGGCCGCGTCGACGTCAGCCTCGGAGAGCGCTCCGCGCCCCCGCAGCTTGTCGAAAACGTCGCCCAGACGTTTGCTCAGACCCTCGAACATGCCCGTTCCAAAACTCCGCCTACAAACCATTCGCCCAAACGAAAATCGCGCCGATGCGCGAGCCTTCGCGGATCAGCGGAGCTCCCCCTCTCAGGCAACCGAGGCGGGGGAACCATGTAAATCGGCACGACCGATTGAGCGGCCGGGGTATAAGCCTTGGCGCCGAAGGAGTCAAAAACCCGTGGACGAGCCGTCTAACCCTTTGTTTCAAAAGGATTTATACCGCGTCCCGGGCTGGTCGATCCTGCTCTTCCTGACGGCTGCGGCGGCCATCGTGGTGCCCGCGGTGTGGCTCCTGCCGGAAAAGACCATGCTGCCGATGCTGACCGCCTTCTTCGGGGCGGGGCTCGTGGCCTCGGCGATCGCCGTCCTCCCGCTCGGGCCCAGAGCCGGGCTGCAGGCCCTGGGCTTCCGGGCGGTGGGCTGGCGGCCGATCGTGCTGGGCGTCGTGGTGACGACGCTCCTGTCTTTTGCCGTCAGCCAGCTCGGCATCCAGCCCGAGGGCGTGAAGCAGGTGACCGCCCAGGTGCGCGACCCGGCCGTACTGGTGCCGACCCTGCTGGTGCTGGCGATCCTGGCGCCGCTCGTCGAGGAGCTGGTCTTCCGCGGCCTGCTCTACGGCTGGGTGGCGGGCCGCTGGGGCGGGCTCGCGGCGTTCCTGGTGAGCTCGGTCGCCTTCGCCGCCGCCCATGCCGAGCCGGCGCACATCTTCCTGGTCGCGCCGCTCGGCCTGTGGTTCGGCTGGTTGCGCTGGCGTACCGGCTCGCTGGTGCCCAGCATCGCCGCGCACATGATCAACAACGGCATTGCCGTCGCGGGTGCCGCCTTCCTCGGCGGGAGCTGATCAGGACGCCAGTTTGCGCTCGACGAAGTCGAGCCGGTCCTGGCCCCAGAAGATCTCGCCGTCGATCACGAACGAAGGCGCGCCGAACACGCCCTGCGAGATCGCGTGCTTGGTGTAGGCCTCGCGCTTGTCCGCCATGTCCTCGCCCGCCTTCATGACGGCATCGGCGTCGAGACCGCAGGAGGCGATGATCGACTTCAGCGTCGCGGGATCGCCGGTGTTCTTCTCCTCGGCCCACAGGCCGGTCAGCACGGCGTGGGCGAGCTTGATGGCGTCGGCCATGCGACCCTGCTCGCGGAGCGCGATCACGCACTTCGCGGCCGGCACTTCGTTCGCGGGAAAGAACTTGGGCTCGAGCGTGGTCTTCACGCCGAGATGATCGCGCCAGCGCTTCAGCTCCATCATGCGATAGGCCTGGCGCTGCGGCGCGCGCTTGGGCAGGGGCAGGCCGCCGGAGACGGCGAACACCGAACCGAAATCGACCGGCCAGATCGTGACGGTGGCGCCGTGCTTCTTCGCCATGGCGTCGAAGCGCGCCGAACCCAGATAGGTCCACGGCGAGTTCAGCGAAACGTAGTAATCGACATGCTTGCCCATTCATTCCTCCGTGGGTCGGACTGTGGCATCTTTTGTCGGTGACGGAAAAGGCCATCGCAATCACCGGCGGCGACGCCGCCTATTTCGACCTGATGCGCGATTGCATCGGTTCGCTGCAGGCGACGGCGGAAGGCCGTGCCATGGCGCTCGGCATCCTCGATTGCGGCTTGACCGAAGAGCAACGCGCCTGGTGTCGTGAGCGCGGTGCGACGCTGGTCGTGCCGGAGTGGGATTTCGACTTCCCCGGCCGCGACAAGCTGAAGGACGGTTACAAGGCGCTGACGGCGCGGCCCTTCCTGCCGCGCTACTTCCCGGGCTTCGACCTCTATCTCTGGATCGACGGCGACTGCTGGGTGCAGCAAGGCGACGCGCTGGCGTTGTTCCTCGCCGCGGCCCGCACGGGCAAGCTTGCCGTGGCGCCGGAGATCCATCGCTCGATGCGGCACTACCGTCACGCCTGGAAAGAGTTCTCGACGGTCAACGGTGCGGCCTTCGAATCGTGCTTCGACAAGGCGACGGCCGAGCGCCTGGTGCGCTATCCGCTGATCAATGCCGGCGTGTTCGCGCTGAAGGCCGATGCACCGCATTGGAAAGGCTGGGGCGACCTGCTGGGCGAGGCGCTGCAGCGCTCGACCGACATGACCGACCAGATCGCGCTCAACGTGCTGGTCTACGACCACGGCTTCTCCTGCGAGCCGCTGCCCAGCCGCTGCAACTGGCCGGTCCATCACGCGACACCGGCCTGGGATGCCGGCCGAAGCCTGTTCGTCGAGCCCGCCATGCCCTACGAGGCGCTCGGCATCCTCCATCTCACGATCTACACCAAGCGGCTGGCGACCCTCGATGTGCTCGACGTGGGCGGCGAGCATGCCGGGCAGGTGCGGCCGCGCGCGTTGCGCTGGCCGGGCCGAGCGGCCATATAGCCCGCCATGACCGGGACGCCGTTCCTCAAGATGCACGGGCTGGGCAACGACTTCGTCGTGCTCGATGCGCGCGATGGCGCCCTGTCGCTGTCGACCCGCAGCCGCCGCGCCATCGCCGACCGGCGGCTGGGCGTGGGCTGCGACCAGCTCATCGTGCTGGAGCCGCCGACCGAGCGCGACGCCGACGTCTTCATGCGCATCTACAATCCCGATGGCACGGAAGCCGGCGCCTGCGGCAACGCCACGCGCTGCGTCGCTTCGCTGGTGATGGACGAGCGCAAGTCGGACCAGATCACGGTGCAGACGATCGCGGGCCTGCTCGAATCCCAGAAGACCGGCAAGGGAAGCAACGGCCTGCCGGTGATCACCGTCGACATGGGCCCGGCGCGCCTGGACTGGCGCGAGATCCCGGTCGCCACCGCCTGCGACACCAACCACATGCCGGTCGGCCTGGGTCCGCTGCAGGATCCGGTCGGCACCAACATGGGCAACCCGCACGCCACCTTCTTCGTGGACGATCTCGACGCGATTGCGATCACCGAGCTCGGGCCGAAGCTGGAGCACGACCGCTTCTTCCCGGAGCGCGTGAACGTCGGCGTGGCGCAGCTCATTGCTGAGAACAAGGTGCGCCTGCGCGTCTGGGAACGCGGCGCGGGCCTCACGCTCGCCTGCGGCTCGGGCGCCTGCGCGGCAGGCGTCGCGGCGGCGCGCCGCGGCCTCACCGGCCGCAAGGTCGATATCGTGATGGAGCACGGCACGCTCGGCATCGAGTGGCTGCGCGACGGCAATGTCACGATGACCGGCGGCATCTCGCGCGCCTACAGGGGCGAGCTCGATGGCTCGCTGCTGAAATGAGCGAGACGGAACCCGAGAAGAAGAGCTGGTTCGCGCGGCTTCGGTCGCGAGAAACCCCGGCCGTCGAGACGCCCGAGCCGGCTCCTGTCGAAGCCGTGACCGAATCGGCCGCTGAGCAGGATGCCGAGGTCGAGAAGAAGAGCGGCTGGCTGTCGCGGCTGCGCGACGGACTCTCCAAGTCGACCAAGCGGGTCACCGAGAGCATCACCGGCCTCTTCACCAAGAAGAAGCTCGACCAGGAGACGCTCAACGAGCTCGAGGATGCGCTGATCCAGGCCGACCTCGGCATCAGCGTGGCGGCCCGTCTGGTCGAGAAGCTCGGCAAGGAGCGCTTCGGCAAGGAAGTCACCGACGAGGAGGTCCGCGCGGCCTTCGCCGACGACATCGCCGAGATCCTGCAGCCGGTCGCCGTCCCGCTCGTCATCGACCCGGCGCGCAAGCCGCACGTCATCCTGGTGATCGGCGTCAACGGCAGCGGCAAGACCACGACCATCGCCAAGCTCGCCAACCTGCACAAGGGCGAGGGCCGCAAGGTCATGCTGGCGGCGGGCGATACGTTCCGCGCCGCCGCGGTCGAGCAGCTCAAGGTGTGGGGCGATCGCGCCGGCGTGCCGGTCGTTTCCAAGGATACCGGCGCCGATGCGGCAGGCCTCGCCTACGAGGCGCTGGAGCGTGCGAAGGCGGAGAAGTGCGACGTGCTGCTGATCGATACGGCCGGCCGCCTGCACAACAAGACCAACCTGATGGAAGAGCTCGCCAAGATCGTGCGCGTCATCCGCAAGCTCGATCCCGAGGCGCCGCATTCCTGCCTGCTGGTGCTCGACGCCACCACCGGCCAGAATGCCCACGCCCAGGTGGAAACCTTCAGGACCATGTCGCCGGTCGACGCGCTCGTTCTCACCAAGCTCGACGGCAGCGCCAAGGGTGGCGTGCTGGTGGCGCTCGCCGAGAAGTTCAAGCTGCCGGTCGTGGCCATCGGCATCGGCGAGGGCATCGACGATCTTCGGCCGTTCGAGGCGCGCGCTTTCGCGCGCGGATTGATGGGGTTGCCGGCATGAGCACGGAAAAGGCCGAGGAGAACGGCGCGCGCAGGCTCTACGCCACGGCGCTCGAGCTCGGGCCGCTGGTCCTGTTCTTCATCGCCAACGGCCGCTGGGGCATCTACTGGGGCACCGGCATCTTCATCGTCGCGACGGCGATCGCGCTGCCCTGCTACCGCTGGCTGGAGAAGCGCTGGCCGGTCATGCCGCTGGTCGGCGGCTTCTTCGTGCTGGTGTTCGGCGGCCTCACCATCTGGCTGCAGGACGAGACCTTCATCAAGCTGAAGCCCACCATCGTGAACTGCCTGTTCGGCACGATCCTGGGCGGCGGCCTGCTGATCTTCAAGAAGCCGCTGCTGAAGCCCTTGTTCGGCGCGGCCTTCAAGCTGACGGATGAGGGCTGGTACCGCCTTACGCTGCGGTGGACGGTGTTTTTCTTCGTGCTGGCCGTGGTCAACGAGGTGATGTGGCGGAACTTCCCGACCGACACCTGGATCGCCAGCAAGATGTTCCTGAGCTTCCCGCTGACCCTGGTCTTCGCGTTCCTGCAGATCCCGCTGCTGAAGCGCCACTGGGACGGTGACGACAATCCCTTCGCGCGCGGGAGCTGAGGCTCAGACGCCTTCCGGCTTCCGGGGCGGCCACATGCGGGCGAGGTCGCCCGTGGGGTTGGAGTAGGTCGCGAAGTCGGCCTTGCCACGCGACTGGTGGAAATGCGCCAGCGCCCACACGACGGTCGGGAAGGCGAGCTGATCCCAGGGGATGTCGGCCCAGTCGACCAGCGCCACTTCCTCGCTCTCGACGCCCGCCGCGATGTCGGCGGTCACGAGCCGCGCGCGATACATGATCTGCACCTGGCCGATGCGCGCCACGCTGTACATGGCGAGCAGGCGGTCGATCTCGATGGTGGCGCAGGCCTCTTCCTTGGCCTCGCGCTGGGCGGCCTGCTCGGTCGTCTCGCCGAGTTCCATGTAGCCCGCAGGCAGGGTCCAGAAGCCCTTGCGCGGCTCGATCGCGCGCTTGGCGAGGAGAATCTTGTCGTTCCAGGTGCAGACCGCACCCGCGACGAGCTTGGGGTTCTGGTAGTGGATGAACTCGCAGCGGCCGCAGACCAGCCGCTCGCGGTTGTCGCCTTCGGGGATGCGCTTCTCGAAATGCTCGGGCGGATCCCACGGGAGCCGCGGGCGGTCGGGTACGGTCGGGCCACTCATGGGCCCGAGTCCTACGCCGCCCGAATGAGCGCCGCAACGCCGGGCAGCGCCTTGCCTTCCATCCATTCGAGGAACGCGCCGCCGGCGGTCGAGACGTAGGAGAACTTCTCCTCGACACCCGCCGCGGCCAGCGCCGCGACCGTGTCGCCGCCGCCCGCCACCGAGAGCAGCTTGCCCGCTGCCGTCAGGCGCGCCACTTCCTGCGCTACCGCGACGGTGCCGGTGTCGAAGGGCTTCATCTCGAAGGCGCCGAGCGGTCCGTTCCACACGACGGTGGCGCAGCCCGCGAGCTCGTTCTTGTAGAGCTCGATCGACTTCGGGCCGACATCGAGGATCATCTGGTCATCCGGGCAGGCCTTCGCGTCGACGACCTTGTTCGCGGCCTCGGCCTTGAACTCGCCCGCGACCACGACGTCGATCGGCAGCAGCACGGCGCACTTGGCGGCCTTCGCCTTCTCCAGGATCTCGAGCGCGGTGGCGGCGAGGTCCTTCTCGGCCAGCGACTTGCCGATCTTGATCCCCTGCGCGTGCAGGAAAGTGTTGGCCATGCCGCCGCCGATGATCAGCTTGTCGGTCTTGCCCACGAGGTTGCCCAGCAGGTCGAGCTTGGTCGAGACCTTG
>SCVT01000634.1 GCA_004296815.1 Reyranella sp.
GGCACGGCGATGCCCACCGAGTCCGGCAGCTTCTCGCCGCTGCTGAAGGCGTAGCCCTTGCGCCGCACGGACTCGATCAGCTCGGCGATGGTGCGGCTCGACGGGCGTTTGCCGGTGAGCGGGGAGGGGCGCGGGCTCGCGACGACGCTCGCCTGCAGCGGCGGCGGCAAGTGCGACAGGATGGCGATGCCCGAGGCGCCGCACTCGACCGGCGCGGGCTCGAACAGCGCGATGCGGTAGCGCAGCGAATGCGGGCTGTCGCACTTCGCCGTGTAGGCGGCCATGTGCCCATCCGGGGAGTGATCGGGCAGGTACTCGCAGAACATCGAGGTCTCGCCGGTCCTGGCCGTCAGCCGCTCGAGCGCGGGCTGGCAGAGCGTGGCGAACGACGTGTTCTGCGTGACCAGGCTGGCGACCCTCAGGAACTGCAGCCCCAGCCGGTAGCGCCGCTCGGTGGCGTCGCGCTCGACGAAGCCGGCGCCGCGCAGCAGGTCGAGCAGGCGGTGCGACGTGCTCATCGGCAGGCCGAGCGCCTCGGCCACGTCCGTCACGCCGACCGAGCCGCCGGCCTCGGCCATCACCGTCAGCACCGAGAGCGTGCGCGCCACCGTGCCCCCGGTGTCTTTTCCTGGCGTGTCCGTCGCTCCTGCTTTCTGCACTCGTGTTGACAACGATCCGCAGCCCTTGCGATAGTTTCGGGATCAAATCCCGGTAATCGGAATATAGAGGCGAGCCATCGCCCGCGTCAACGAGGAGACGTTTCATGGGCGCGCTGCCCGCCGACAAGGTCGCGCAATGGAGGCACGACGGCTTCCTCTCGCCGTTCCCGATGCTGGACGGCGAGGAGCTCGCGGCCTGCCGGGAGGGCCTCGCGCGCTACGAGGCGTGGCTGGGTGCGCCGGTCAACGCCCATCCCGAGATGAAGTGGCGGACCATGCCCTATCTCCTGATGCCCTGGGCCGCGCGCCTCGCCCGCGACCCGCGCATCCTCGACAAGGTCGAGGATCTGCTGGGGCCGGACATCCTGATCTTCACCAGCACCTTCTTCATCAAGGAGCCGCACTCGCCGACCATCGCCGCCTGGCACCAGGACTCGACCTACTACGGGCTGGAGCCGCGCGAGGAGGTGACCGTTTGGGTCGCGCTCACGGAAGCGAGCGAAGCGGCCGGCTGCATGGACGCGCTCTCCTTCAGGGGCGAGCCGCGCCAGCTCAGCCACGTCTCGCGGGTCGTGAAGAACAGCGTCAACCGCGCGGGCCAGGTCATCACCGAGCCGCTCGACGAGAGCGCGCCGGTGGCGATGCCGCTCCGGCCCGGCTGGTTCTCCATGCATCACGGCCTCTGCCCGCACCGCTCCGGACCCAACACCGCCTCGCACCGCCGCATCGGGCTCGGCCTCAACTACATCCCGGCCCATGCGCGCCCCTCCGGCACGGTGCGGCAGGCGGCCCTTCTGGTCCGCGGCACCGACCGCCACCGGCACTTCGAGCCGGCCCGCTGGCCGACCGACGAGCTGGGCGACAACGAAGTGAAGGAGCACGAGCGCGCCGTCGGCCTCTACCGCGACGCCTATCTCGAGGAAGAGGCGAAGCACGCAAGGCGCTCTGCATAGGAATTCAGGGAAGGAACGTCACAATGAAACTCTTGAAATCGATCGCAGCCGCGGCGCTGCTGCTGTGCGGGGCCACGACGGCGCACGCGCAGGACTATCCCAACCGTCCCATCACCATGGTGGTGCCCTTCGCCGCCGCCGGGCCGGGCGACATCATCGCCCGCCTCGTCGCGGAAGCGATGCGGCGCAGCCTGGGGCAGGAGGTCATCGTCGTGAACGCGGGCGGCGCCGGCGGCACGATCGGCACGGCGCGCGTCGCGCAGGCGAAGCCCGACGGCTACACGATCCTGCTCGGCCATGTCGGCCAGTCCACCATGTCCAGCCTCTACAAGTCGCTGACCTTCGATCCGGTCGAGAGCTTCGACACGATCGGCCTGATCACCGACGTGCCCATGACGATCGTCGGCAAGCCCGGCTTCGAGCCCAAGGACCTGAAGGAGCTCGTGACCTACGTCCGCGCACGGCCCGACAAGATCAACTACGCGCATTCGGGCCTCGGCTCGGTGGCGCATCTCTGCGGCCTGATGTTCATGGGCGCGACCAACACCAAGATGACCGTCATCCCCTACAAGGGCGGCGGCGAGGTCACGAAGGATCTGCTGTCGGGCACGATCGACGTCTATTGCGAGCCGGCGACGGGCACGACCGCCAACATCCAGGCCGGCAAGATCAAGGCCTATGCCGTCACGACCAAGCGCCGGGTGTCGACCATTCCCGACGTGCCGACGACGGCCGAGGCGGGCTTCCCCGACATCGGCATCACCACCTGGTACGGCCTCTACGCGCCCAAGGGCACGCCGGCCGCCGCCATCGACAAGCTCGCGTCGGCGCTGCAGGGCGCCCTCAAGGACGACAACGTGAAGGCGCGCTTCGCCCAGCTCAGCATGGAGCCCGTGCCGCAGGACCAGGCGACGCCCGCCTTCCTGGCGGCCAAGCTCAAGTCGGAAGTGCAGTACTGGTCGAAGCTTCTCAAGGACGCCGGCGTCCAGCCGGAGTAACGATTTTCGAAACGGACCTTGTCCGACGGTGCAACCGTTGGCGCTGCTCTGCATTGAAGCCGTACAGGCCGCAGCGCGGCGCGCCGGGCTGACGTGTCGAGCCGCGGTTCTGGCGGAAGCCCGCCCCTCGCAAGAGGGTGCGGGCTTCTTGCCCTTCCCGTCTCCCCCTGGGAGAGGAGAGATCGCATGCTGAGCTACGTCACCATAGGCGCCAACGATCTCGCGGCCGCGGAGCGGTTCTACACGGCGATCCTCCATCCGCTCGACTACGGCAAGTCGGTGGACGAGGACGGCATCGCCTTCACGCTGCCCGACGGCACCGGCGC
>SCVT01000635.1 GCA_004296815.1 Reyranella sp.
GGCCAGCGCTTCGGCGTGATCTCGATCCTGCGCAAGTCGATCCCGCGCCACCTGCGCTATGTCGGGCAGATGGGCCTCACCGACCGCATGGCGGGCGACCGCGCGATCGGGCTGGGTGTCGTCGAGCTCTCCGACGAGGCGCGCACCTTCATCCGCATGGCCGAGGTCGCGGCCGAGCTGCGCGACGAGGACGGCGCCGACGTGCTGGTCATGGGCTGCGCCGGCATGGCGCGTTACCGCGACCGCCTGCAGCGCCATGTCGGCCTGCCGGTGGTCGAGCCGTCGCAGGCGGCCGTCTCGATGGCGATCGGCCGCTCGCGGCTCGCCTGGTCCTGATCCCTACTCCGCCGCCTTCGGCTTCACGACCGGCGCCGCCGGGAACTCCATGCGGTCGTCGGTGCGGCAGTAGCGGTCGGCGAACATGCGGCCCACGGGATGGTACTTGTCCATGTGGACGCGCATCGCCTTGGGGTCCCACAGCTCGTCGCGGATATGGAAGCGCAGGCCCTCGCCGATCACGAGCTGGCGGTCGTCCTTCACGTTGATGACCTGCCAGGTCTTGCACTCCATCGCCCACGGCGCATCGGCGAGACGCGGCACCTTGATGTCGACCGAGGGCGCGAGCTTGAGACCGAGATAGTCGGGCTCGCCGACGTTGGGCGGGAAGTCGCCGCTCGAGTCGTGCATCACGCGCGCCAGCGGCTCGTCGGTCAGGTTGACCACGAACTGGCCGGTGCGCTCGATGTTGGTCCAGGTGTCCTTGATCCGCCCGTCCGGCCGCCGGTTGATGGCGAACATGCAGAGCGGCGGATCCTCGGCGAAGACGTTGAAGAAGCTGAAGGGCGCGGCGTTGACGATCCCGGTCGGGCCCAGCGTCGTCACCCAGGCGATCGGGCGCGGCAGCACGAAGGCGGTCAGGATCTTGTAGCGGTCGTGGTGGTTAACGTCGTTGACGGCGTACTGCATGACTAGTTGCTCGGCTCCAGTTTGACGCCGGCACGCTCGGAGATGAGCTTGTAGTGCTCCGGGCGACGGTGCTTGGCGAAGTTGAAGGTGGTGTTGCGGATGTATTCGCCGAGCGCGAGATCGCAGTCGTAGGAGATGACCTCGTCCTCCTCGGTGGTGCCCTTGGCCACGACCTCGCCGGTCGGCGCCACGATCACCGAGCCGCCGTGCAGCCAGAAGCCGTCTTCCTTGCCGGCCTTGGCGGTGGCGACGACCCAGATGCCGTTCTGGTAGGCCGCGGCCTGCAGCGAGAGCATATGGTGGAACACGCGCAGGTACGGCGGCTCGTGCGGCGCGTAGACGTTGTCGCTCGGCGTGTTGTAGCCCAGCACGACCATCTCGGCGCCCTTCAGGCTCATGACGCGGAAGGTCTCGGGCCAGCGCCGGTCGTTGCAGATGCATTGGCCGACGATCACGTTGTCCTTGAACATCTTCCAGACGTTGAACCCGAGATCGCCGACCTCGAAGTACTTCTTCTCGAGATGCTGGTACGGAACGTTCGGGCGATGGTCGTCATGGCCCGGCAGGTGGACCTTGCGGTACTTGCCGACCAGGCGGCCGTCCGGCCCGACCAGGATCGAGGTGTTGAAGTGGTGCGGCTTGCCGCCCTCCTCGGTGCGCTCGGCATAGCCCAGGTAGAAGCCGATGCCCTTGGCGCGCGCCAGCTCGAACAGCGGCGCCGTCTCGGGGCTCGGCATCTGGTTCTCGAAGTACTTCTCGACCTCGTTCGGATCCTCCATCCAGTAGCGCGGGAAGAAGGTCGTGAGCGCGAGCTCGGGGAACACCACGAACTTCGAGCCGCGGCTGTCGGCCTCCTTCAGCATCTCGACCATGCGCTTGACCACGCTGGCGCGGCTGTCGGCGCGATGGATGGGCCCGAGCTGGGCGGACGACACTTTCAGGCGGCGGGACACGGCTCTCTCTCCTCTAGAACAGCGGCTTAGAATAGCGGCTTCAGGCCGAAGCGAGTCATCGACTGCAGCTCGGGCGCGGTCTGGCCGAGCGGCTTGGCGGAGTCGGGCGAGGCGCAGGGCAGGAACTGGCCCGAGCCGCGCGGGGCGTTGAGCTTGCCGTCCTCGACCACGACGCGGCCGCGGCTCACGACGGTGATGGGCCAGCCTTTGATCTGCTTCCCCTCGTAGGGCGTGTAGCCGACATTGTCGTGCAGGTCCTTCCAGCGGATCGTCACGTCCTTGTCGGCGTCCCAGATCGCGAGGTCGGCGTCGGAGCCGACGGCGATCGTGCCCTTCTTCGGATAGAGCCCGTAGAGCTTGGCGTGATTGGCGGAGGTGAGCGCCACAAACTGCTGCAGGGTGATGCGGCCCTTCTGGACGCCCTCGGAGAACAGCATGGGCAGGCGGATCTCGAGACCCGGCACGCCGTTGGCCATCTCCTTGAAGGTCGTCTTGTCGCCCTTCGGGATCTTGCCCTTCTCGTTGAACTGGTAGGGCGCATGGTCCGACGAGAAGGTCTGCAACGTGCCGTCCTTCAGCGCGGCCCACACCGCCTCCTGCGCCTCGGAGTCGCGCGGCGGCGGGCTGCAGCACCACATGGCGCCCTCGACGCCGGGCTTGTCCATGTCGTCGGCGGTAAGTGCGATGTATTGCGGGCAGGTCTCGCCGAAGATCTTGAGCCCCTTCTTCTGCGCCTGACGCAGCGTCTCGAGCGCCTCGACCTCCGACATGTGCACCAGCAGGAGCGGCGCATCGACCAGCCGCGACAGCGAGATCGCGCGGTTGGTGGCCTCCGCCTCGGCGATGCGGGCGTGGGCGATCGCGTGGAACTTGGGCGCGCCGTGACCCTGGTCGACCAGGTGATGCGCCAGCCACTGGATCATGTCGTGGTTCTCGGCGTGCACCATGACCAGCGCACCGTCGCGCCGCGCCAGCGCCAGGATGTCGAGCATCTGGTAGTCGCTGACCTTCATGGCGTCGTAGGTCATGTAGATCTTGAACGAGGTGTAGCCGTCCTTGATCAGCGCCGGCAGCTCCTGGCCCAGCGCCTGCGGCGTGGGATCGGTGACGATCAGGTGGAAGGCATAGTCGATCACCGCCTTGGGCGTCGCAGCCTCGTGATAGTCCTTCACCACCTGGCGCAGCGACATGCCGCGATGCTGGGCGGCGAACGGGATGACGGTCGTGGTGCCGCCGAACGCGGCAGAGACAGTGCCGGTATAGAAGTCGTCGGCGCACATGATGCCGAAGCCCGACTTCTGCTCGATGTGGCAGTGGCTGTCGATGCCGCCCGGCAGCACGAACTTGCCGCCGGCGTCGATCTCGCGCGCGCCCTTCCCCTTGATATCCGGCCCGATCTCGACGACCTGGCCGCCCTTCACGGCAATGTCGCCCTCGGTCTGACGCTCGGCGGTGACGATCTTGGCGTTGCGAACAACGAGGTCGAACTCGGCCATCAATCCTACTCCGCTGCCTTGCGACCACGGCCGGCGGCCGCGAGTCGCCGCTCCAGCCGCGCGATCAGCCCGTCGAGCTCGCTCTTGTCGGCCGCCGTCAGCGACGAGCCCGGCGCCCGCTGCTTGGGGCTCTTGATGGCGCCGCGGCGGAACAGCACTTCCTTGCGCAGCGCCAGACCCACCGCCGGCTGCACCTCGTGGCGCACCAGCGGCAGGTAGATATCGAACAGGTCCTCGGCTTCCTCGGCGCGGCCCTTGGCAAAGAGCTCGTAGACCTCGGTCAACATCTCGGGCCAGGCGAAGCCGGTCATGGCGCCGTCGGCGCCGCGCCGCATCTCCTGCGGATAGTAGATGCCGCCGTTGCCGACCAGGATCGAGACGCGACGACGGCCGGGCCTCTTCTCGCCCTCACGGACGCGCGTCAGCTTGGCGAGGCCCGGCGCATCCTCGTGCTTCAGCATGACGAGCTGCTTGAAGTCGTCGACCATGCGCTCGAAGACGCTGGGCGAGAGATAGACGCCGGTCGTCTGCGGGTAGTCCTGGTAGACCAGCGGAATGTCGGGACCGAGCGCGGTGCAGACCTGGGCGTAGTAGTTGTAGACGCCGTCGTCACCCTTGAGGCCGGGCGGCGGCGCCACCATGACGCCCGCGGCGCCCGCGATCATCGCCTCGTGCGAGAGGCGGCGCACGTTCTCGAGCCCGGCATGGCTCACGCCCACGATCACCTGGCGGCCCTGCGCGCGGCCGATCACGCGGCTCACCACCTGCATCGACTCCTCGGCGGTGAGCTTGTGCGCCTCGCCCATCATGCCGAGCAGGGTGAATCCATGTACGCCGCAGCCCAAATAAAAATCGGTCAGCGTGTCGACGCTCTGCAGGTCGAGCGCGCCGTCATCGGTGAACGGCGTCGCCGCAATGATAAAGACGCCTTTTGCCTGCTCGTTCAGTTTGCCAGTCGACATCTCGACTTCTCCTCGGCGCGTTTCTTGCAGCGATCATGCCACCCGCCGGGCGCTTGTCGAGCGTCGCGGCGTCGGCCAGTGTTCTTACCCGAAGAGGGGCAGGTTTCTAACTAAATGGCGCGGCATATCGCCCACCGATTGATGATTTCGCTGCCGGTTCTGCTGGGCGTTCTGCTCATCGGCTTCCTGCTGCTGCAAGTGGTGCCCACCGATCCGGCAACCGTCGTCGCGGGCCCGACCGCGACCAAGGCCGAGGTCGAGGCGATCCGCAACGAGCTCGGCCTCAACCAGCCGCTCTGGGTCCAGTTCGGTCGCTACCTCGGCCGCGTGGTGCAGCTCGATCTCGGCCGCTCGATGATCTCCAACCGGCCCGTGGTCGAGGAAATCTCGCTGACGCTGTGGCCGACCGTCGAGTTGATGCTCGCCTGCCTGCTGTGGGCCGTGCCGCTCGGCATCACGCTCGGAACGCTTGCAGCGCGCCGACGCGGCACGCTGATCGACCGCGCCATCATGGCGCTCTCGGTGATGGGCGTGTCGGTGCCGGTCTTCTGGGTCGGCCTGTTGCTCATTCAATATGTCGGCGGCGCGGGCCTGCTGCCCTTCCAGGGGCGCGATGGTCCGATCTGGAGTGCGTCAGGCTTCCTCAGCATCATCCTCCCGGCAGTCACCTTGGGCGCGGTGTTCGTCGGCCCTGTCGCGCGCATGACGCGTACGTCATTGCTCGAGACGCTCGGCGCCGACTATGTGCGGACCGCGCGCGCCAAGGGCGCGTCCGACTGGCGGGTCACGATCCGGCATGCGCTGCGCAACGCCATGATCCCGGTCGTCACCTTGGTCGGCCTGCAGATCGGCTTCCTGCTGGGCGGCTCGATCGTCACCGAGACGATGTTCGCCTGGCCAGGTGTCGGCCGCATGGCGGTCGGCGCGATCACGGCCAGCGACTTCCCGCTGGCGCAGGGCGCGATCCTGATCCTCGCGGTGGGCTTCATGGTCATCAACCTCGCGGTCGACGTGCTCTATGCCTACCTGGATCCAAGGATAGCGCGCGGATGACCGACGCCGCCCTCTCCCTCCCGAGCGACGCCGACCAGCGCGCCATCGCCGCGATCCGCCGCAAGAACGCGGTGTGGCGTCGAATCATGCGCGATCCTGAT
>SCVT01000636.1 GCA_004296815.1 Reyranella sp.
CCGCCCTCGATGCGCATGCCGCTCGAGACGATCTCCATCTCGTCCGGCTTCGGCCTGCGCGCCGATCCGTTCGACCAGCCGCCGCCGATGTATGCCGGCAAGCCGCAGGGCGCCGGCGGCCCGCTGCGCGCCAAGCCTCTGCCGCCCGGCCTGCCGACCGGCGGCGCCCTCGACATGCCCAGTGCCAACACCAGGGTCAACACGGCCACGCCGCTCGGCGCCTCGCTCGGCCTTTCCTCCTATGGTGCGCCGCGCACGGCGACCAACCCCGGCACGCCCTATGTCGTGACACCCAAGCGCGGGCTGTTCATGCACGAGGGCATCGATCTCGTGGCGCCGTCCGGCACGCCGGTCCTCGCCGCAGCGGACGGCATCATCGTCGGCGCCGCGCCGAACGGCCGCTACGGCAACTGGATCCGCATCGACCATGCCGGCAAGCTGACGACGGTCTACGGCCATCTCTCGGGCTTCGCTCGGGGCATCACGCCCGGCGCGGTCGTCTCACGCGGCGACGTGATCGGCTTCGTCGGCAGTACCGGCCGCTCGACGGGCGCGCATCTTCACTTCGAGCTGCTGAGCGACGGCAAGCCGGTCAATCCGGTCACCCACCCCGAGACCAGGCGCACGCAGCTCCGCACGCTGGAGCTCGATCGCTTTCGCAAGCAGGTCACCGCGAGCCTCGCCGAGCGCGACCGCGAGGCGAAGGCGGTCGTCTCAGACGTCGACTGACCGTTTGGCCTTCATCGCGAAGGCCTCTTCCGGCGAGAGCACCAGTCGCTTCCGTCCGACCAGCGCGAACCAGACGATCCCCAGCGCGAACCAGACTCCCACACCCAGCACGCCCGCGACGAACACCGGATCGAGGAGCTGATAGACCAGCGTCACCGTGGCGATGACGAGGGTGACGATCGCGCCCGCGATCCCCATCGGCGAGCGGTAGGGCCGCGGCAGGTCGGGCCAGCGCGCCCGCAGCACCAGGAAGCTCACGGCCTGCAGCAGGTAGGAGAGCATCGCGCCCGCGACGGCCATGTTGAGCAGCATGCCCTGGATCACGGCTGCTCCCTTCTCGGCGCCCATGCCGAACCACAAAGCCAGCATGATCGCGAGCGCCACGAGCGAACCGGCGATCAGCGCGACGTACGGGGTCTTGTGGCGAGGATGGGTGATCGACAGGAAGCGCGGGAAGTAGCCGGCGCGCGACAGCGAATAGATTTGCCGGCCCTTGGCGAACAGGATCGTGTGGAAGCTCGAAATGAGTCCGATACAGGCGACTAGGGCGAGCAGCTTGGCGAGGCCGCCGCCGAAGGTGGCGCGGAACCCGTCGAGCAGCGGCTCGCCGGAGGTCGCGAGCTGGAAGCTGCCGGGCGCGACCGAGGCGTTGAGCCAGACCACGAGGGCGGCGGAGACGAACAGGGTCAGCAGGCCCGCCACGATGCCGCGCGGGATGTCGCGCGACGGCTCCATCGACTCCTCGGCGGCGAGCGGCAGCTGCTCGATGGCGAGGAAGAGCCAGACCGCGAACGGCAGCGCCGCCAGCGCCCCGTGCAGTCCGAAGGGCAGGAGAGGGCCGTTGCCTTGGGGCAGCTCGACGGGCTTGCCGTCCGGACCGGCGCCGATGTTCAGCGCATAGCGGCCGAACTCCGCCACCGGCAGGGCCGAGATCCAGAACACCGCGAGGCAGGCCAGCGAGCCCAGGGTGACGACGACGGTCACCTTGAACGAGAGCTCGACGCCCCAGACGTTCAGGGCGACGAACACCGCGTAGCCCGCGATCCAGTAGGCCGGCAGCCAGGCCGGCGGCGTCTCGAACACGGCGGCGAGATAGGTGGCGAGGAAGGAGACGACGACGGCCGGCGTCAGCACGTACTCGACATTCTCGCAGAGGCCGGTGATGAAGCCGCCCCATGGCCCCATCGAGGCGCGGGCGAAGGAATAGGCGCCTCCGGTGTGCGGCAGTGCGGCGGCCATCTCGGCGATGCAGAAGACGAGGCCGAGGT
>SCVT01000637.1 GCA_004296815.1 Reyranella sp.
TCATGTCGGACAGCCGGACCGATTGCCATTCCTTGGTCAGATCGAGCGGCGTGCTGCCGGCGGTCTGGGGCGTGCCGGTCTGGGTGAACGCTCCTGCGAACGTCACCCAGACATGGGCGGGATCGACCGGCTTCGGCTTCCCGCTACCAGGAGGCGAGTAGTAGTCGCTGATGATGAATGTCGTGGTCACAACGGCCATGGCGATCCCTCGGTAGCGTAGATAAAGACGCCGGGGATACTACCCGAACCGCAGGAGCGTGCACGGTCATGCCGGCCGCAGGACGGCGGACGCCGGCCGTGCCGGAAACGCGAGCGCCATCGCAACCGCAGCGAGTCCGACGGCAAATGAGCCGACATAGAGAAGCCCGTAGCCGCCGAAATTGTCGAACAGCCAGCCTCCTGCCGCGGGCCCCAGCGCCATGCCAAGGCTCGAGATCATGGCGGCGCCGCCGAACACCGTGCCCATGATGCGCATGGGGAAGTATTCGCGGGCGATCACGGCGTAGAGCGGCATCACGCCGCCATAGGCCATACCGAACAGGATGGCGACGGCGTAGAACTCGCCGGCGCTGCGGGCGAAGTAGTAGGCGCCGGCGCCGATCGCCTGGACCATGAGACCGATCACCACGATGCGGCGCGCCCCGTAGCGGTCGCCCAGCACGCCGAACAGCAGGCGGCCCGCCAGCCCCGCCATGCCCTCGGCGCTGTAGATCGTGACCGCCGTCATGGCGGGCAGGCCGCAGGCGAGCGCATAGCTCACGACGTGGAAGATCGGGCCGGAGTGCGCGGCGCAGCAGAAGAAGAAGGTGAGCGACAGCACGATGAACTGCGGCGAGCGCAGCGCGCGGCCCACGGTCAGTCCCTCGCCGCCCTCGGCCGGCGCACCGGGCGCCCCCTCCTCTGCCGTAGGCGCGCGCCGCACGAGCAGCGCCGCCGGGATCAGGAGCACCCACGAGGCGATGCCGATGACGAGGAACGAGGTGCGCCAGTCGTAGGACTGGATCAGCCACTGCGCGAAGGGCGCCACCGTCATCGGCGCCACGCCCATGCCGGCCGAGACCAGCGAGACCGCGAGGCTGCGGCGCTTGTCGAACCAGCCGGTGACGGTCGCGATCATGGGCGCGAAGACGGCGCCGGCCGCGACGCCGACCACGATGCCGTAGATGAGCTGGAACTGCAGGAGGCTCGTGGCGCGGCTCGCCAGCACGATGCCGAGGCCCAGCAGGATCGTGCCGGAGACGACGACGATGCGCGGGCCAAAGCGGTCGGTGAGCGCCCCCCAGCCGAAAGCCGCGACGCCCATCACCAGGAAGTCGATGGTCATGGTGGTCGAGATGCCGGTGCGCGACCAGCCGGTCGCCTCCGACATGGGCTGCAGGAAGACCGCCAGCGAGAACAGCGCACCGATCGCGACGCAGCCCAGCAGCGAGCCCGCGGCGACGATCACCCA
Organism: Reyranella sp.; assembly: GCA_004296815.1. Classification (GTDB taxonomy): domain Bacteria; phylum Pseudomonadota; class Alphaproteobacteria; order Reyranellales; family Reyranellaceae; genus Reyranella. The sequence goes on from SCVT01000637.1 coordinate 1,451, forward strand.
ACCATAAGGACGTTCCATGGCCGACCCTCCAATACCCAACACTTAACTGACCAGTTAAGTATTGGCAAGGCGGCCGTCAAGTCACTCGGGCTTGATGCCGGCGTCGCGGATCAGCTTGCCGAAGCGCTCGTATTCCTTTGCGTTGAAGGCCGCGAACTCCGCGACGCTCATACCGCCGGGCTCGCCGCCGAGGCCACGGAGCTTGGCCTGCACGTCGGGCAGCGCGACGGCCTTGGCGAGCTCGGCCTGCAGGCGCGCCACGATCTCGGGCGGCGTTCCCGCTGTCACATAGACCGCATACCAGGTCGTCATGTCGAAGCCCGGCAGGCCCGCCTCGATCAGCGTCGGCACGTCGGGCAGCTCGGCGCTGCGCTTGGCCGAGGTGACGGCGAGCGGCTTGAACTTGCCGCCCTTGATCTGGCCCATCGCCGAGGAGGTCGTGTCGAACATCATCTCGACGTTGCCGGAGATGATGTCGAGATGGGCCTGGGCGCTGCCTTTGTAGGGGACGTGCATGCCCTTCACGCCGGCCGCCGTGTCGAACGCCTCGCCCGCGATATGCTGCGTGCTGCCGACGCCCGACGAGGCGTAGCGGAAGGCGCCGGGCTTGGCCTTCATCGCCGCGATCAGCTCCTTCACCGAGGCGGCCTGCACCGCAGGCCCGACGACCAGCACGTTGGGCACGCTGACCACGAGGCCGATCGGCGTCAGGTCCTTGATGGGATCGAAGCTGAGCTTCAGCAGGTGCGGCGCGATCGCCTGGCCGGTGTTGGTCGCCACCAGCAAGGTGTGGCCGTCGGCCGGGGCCTTGGCAGTCAGGTCGGCGGCGATGGTGTTGGAGGCGCCGGGCTTGTTCTCGACCAGGAAGGTGCCCTTCATCTGGTCGGCGAACTTGTCGGCCAGCATGCGGGCCACGATGTCGGTGCCGCCGCCGGCATTGGCGCCGACCATCAGGCGCACGGGCTTGTTGGGATAGGCAGCCGGTGTCGTCTGGGCGACAGCAACGGCAGGCACGAGCAGGCTGGCTGCCGCCAGCAGCAGATTGAGCTTCATCACGGGCGTCCCTCTTCGTGTGCGATGACGGCGCCCGTTGCGATCTTCAGTTGGGCGCCGGTTCGACCTTCAATTCCGTCCCTTGTACCGCGGCCACCCGCACGCGGGTACCCTTGACCATGTCGGGGCCGGCGACGTTCCAGCTCCCGTCGCCCAGGGTGATGCGGCCGCGGCCGTTGAGGATGGCTGAGTCGAGCACGAAGATCTGCCCGACCAGCGCATCGCCGCGGGCGTTCAGCGAGTTGGGCGGGCTGTCGATATGCTGCAGGCGCTTCAGCGTCTTGCGCAGCGCCACTGCCGCCACGACCGAGACCACGGCGAAGGTGAGGAGCTGCAGCTCGATCGAAAGGCCCGGCACGACGAGCAGGAAGACGCCCGCCGCAGCGGCGCCGATCGCCAGGAACAGGAAGACGACGCCCGGCAACAGCATCTCGAGGACGAGGAAGACCGCGCCGAGCGCCCACCAGTACCAGAAGAGGACCCTGAGCATGGCGCTTACCCTGCCGTGGGAACGGAGCCGCGCGGCCGCGGCGACGCCGTGCCTTCGGCGCCGCGCGCCTGCGCTTCCTTGGCGAGTTCGCCGATACCGGCGATCGAGGCCATGATCCCCGCCGCCTCGACGGGCAGGAAGAAGACCTTGGCGTTGGTGCTCGAGCCCATCTTGGACAGCGCCTCGACGTACTTGGTGCCGAGGAAGTAGTTGGTCGCCTGCACGCCGTTGCCGGCGATCGCCGCCGCCACGACGGAGGTGGCCTTCGCCTCGGCCTCGGCCAGCCGCTCGCGCGCCTCGGCGTCGCGATAGGCCGCTTCGCGGCGGCCCTCGGCGGTCAGAATGGCCGACTGCTTCTCGCCCTCGGCGCGCTGGATGGAGGATTCACGCACGCCCTCGGCCTCGAGGATGGTGGCGCGCTTCTCGCGCTCGGCCTTCATCTGCCGGCCCATCGCGACCACGATGTCCTCGGGCGGCGCGATGTCCTTGACCTCGATGCGCAGCACCTTGACGCCCCACGG
>SCVT01000638.1 GCA_004296815.1 Reyranella sp.
GCTCTTCCGATCTACCACCGCGCCGGCAATCGACAGGGCAGCCCTCGCGCGCTCGGCGAAGCGAAGCGCGGCGGCGTATGCGGCAAGACCGATCGCCGACTGGACGACGAACAGACCGATCAGATAGGCCGCGATCGGCGTCTGCTCCGCGCCGACGACCGCTTCGCCCAGCGCATGGCCGTGCACGAACCCGGCGACGGCGAACAGCGCGGCGGCAAGCGCCGGCGACATGTCCTGCCGGACGATCACCAGCGCACCGATCAGCACGGTGGTCAGGCCGACGAGGAACTCGCCCCCGGGGAGCCCGACGCCGCCGACATGGGCGACGACGCCCACGATGACGGCGGCGCTGAAGGCGATCACGGGAAGGAGGCCACGCCGCGCGATGCCGGCGAGGAGGCCGACGCCGACGATGGCGGCGAGATGATCGAGACCGATGATGGGATGGCCGAGGCCCGAGAGCAGGCCGTGAAAGACGGTCCGCGGAACCTCGCCGCCCATCGGATGGTGAGCGAAGGCGGAGGCAGCCGACAGGACGACGAGAAGACCCGCAAGCGCGACCGGCCGCGCGATGGATGCCGTCATGACCTCACTCCGTCGTCCGGGGCCGGGGCCCCTCTCGATGCCGTCTCCGACGGAGCCCGCGCCTCCGGCAGGGCCGGACGTCGGGTGGACCTCGTTCCCAGCGGTTCCCCGCGCCGGGCCTCGGATGCGGCGTTGTGACGGCAGGTTTCCTGGCTTTCGGCTCTCCGCCTTCGGCCACCTTCCCGGTTTCCCAGTGGTATCGAGGCCGTCGGCTCGCCGACTACAGTTGCGGGGGCAGCCGCGGATTGGGCGTAACGCCCGTCACCGTGTTCCCTTTTGATCCCCTCGCGGGGCACCGTCCCCCGCTTGATAGGGGTCGCGGCAAAGCGCCGTCAACGGTATTCGGCCAGCTACGGGAGCAGGATCAGCCGATCAGGCCCGCCGCCTCGATGGCCGCCAGCCCGCCGGCCACGATTACAAGCCCGCCGGCCAGCAGCAGGACGGTGCGCCGCGCCGGCCATTTGGTCGCACCGAGGGTGATCGCACAGGCGGCCACGCCGATCGCCGTCTGCACGATGAGAAGGCCGGTCACGTAGGCCAAGACCGGCACGGCGCCCGCGTTGGCCACGACGGCGCCCAGCGAATAGCCGTGCACAAGTCCCGCGACAGCAAAGATACCCGATGCAACCCGGGGACTGATCGGCTTTCGCAGCAGGATGAGGAGACCGATGATCATCGTGGTGAGCGCCACGAACGCATCGTCGGCCGGGAGGTCGTAGGGGCTGAGCTGGTACGCGACTCCCAGCATGGCGGCAGCACCGAACGCCAGGACCGGCACCACGCCGCGCGCGGCGATCCCGACCAGGATGCCGATGCCGATCATCGCGGCCAGGTGATAGACGCTGATCACCGGCACACCGACGCCCTGGATGAATCCTTCGGCGAAGGTCTGCGGTACCTCTTCCGGCGTATGGGTGTCAGCGAGCGCGGGCCAAGCGAGGAGCATCGCGGCCATCACGCTGAACCTGAAGATCGAACCGGACGACATTGCCTTCCCTGTGCGAGACGTCTTCACGCGCACCGCAAAAACATTGATAAGGTCCGCTGCGGCAAGCCGTCAACGCGAATCAGCCCGTTCTTGCCGGTGCAGATGCGACCAATCATTCTGCACTGCCCCCGGAGAAGCCGTCACATGACCGACAATGCAGACGAAGCGCGCCACAAAATCAAAATGGCGAACCGCAAGGCGGTGCAGGACAAGGAAGTCGCGCTCAAGACCGTCGAGAAGGGACTGCTGATCGTCAACACCGGCAAGGGTAAGGGAAAGTCGACGGCGGCGTTCGGCCTGCTGATGCGCGCGCTGGGGCGCGGGATGCGCTGCGGCGTCGTGCAGTTCGGCAAAGGTGCGTGGCAGACCGGCGAAAGGTTCGCCGCCGAACGGTTCGGCGATCAGGTGCAGTGGCACACGCTGGGCGAAGGCTTCACCTGGGAGACTCAGGACCGCGAGCGCGACGTCGCCGCCGCTGAGCGTGCCTGGGCCAAGGCCCGCGAGCTGATGGCGGATCCGTCGATTCGCTTCATCGTGCTCGACGAGCTCAACATTTCGCTGCGCTACGATCATCTCGGCATCGCCGACGTGGTCACCGCCCTCAAGGCACGGCGTCCAGACCAGCACATCGTCGTCACCGGCCGCAACGCCAAGCCCGAACTCGTCGACGCGGCCGACCTCGTGACCGAGATGACGTTGGTGAAACACCACTTCGCGGCCGGCGTGAAAGCGCAGGAAGGCATCGAGTTCTGATGGCGCCGTCTGCGCTTGCGCGCGCCCTGATGATCCAGGGCACGGGCTCCGACGTCGGCAAGTCTCTGCTGGTCGCAGGCCTCGCCCGCGCCTTCACGCGACGCGGCCTCAGGGTCCGGCCGTTCAAGCCGCAGAACATGTCGAACAATGCCGCGGTGACGGCCGACGGCGGCGAGATCGGCCGCGCGCAGGCGCTGCAGGCGCGCGCCGCCCGTGTCCCGCTCAGCGTCCACATGAATCCGGTGCTGCTGAAGCCGCAAAGCGACGTCGGCTCGCAGGTCGTGGTGCAGGGCAAGGTCGTCGGCAACGCGAAGGCCCGCGAATACCAGGCGATGAAGCCCAAGCTGCTGGGCGCTGTGCTCGACAGCTTCGGACGGCTGGCGGCCGAGGCCGACCTCGTGCTGGTCGAGGGCGCGGGCTCGGCGTCGGAGGTGAACCTGCGCGCCGCCGACATCGCCAACATGGGCTTCGCACGCGCCGCCGATGTCCCCGTCGTGCTGGTGGGCGACATCGACCGCGGCGGCGTGATCGCGAGCCTGGTCGGCACCAAGGCCGTGATCGATCCCGCCGACGCCGCGATGATCGCGGGCTTCATCGTCAACCGCTTCCGCGGCGATCCCGCGCTGTTTGCCGACGGCATGAAGCAGATCGCCGACCGCACCGGCTGGCAGTCGCTCGGTCTCGTGCCGTTCTTCGCCGAGGAGAGTACGGGTTAAGACGGATTTAATGTATTTCAACTGGCTCGGCATGAACTG
>SCVT01000768.1 GCA_004296815.1 Reyranella sp.
GCTCTTCCGATCTGGCTGGCGGCGCCGTGCGTCGCCAGCCCCATCGACAGGAATACGACCAGTACCTTCCCCAAGGCACCCCTGATCATGCCCCGTCTGTAGCACGGAACGGCGGCGCTACCGAATGGCCGCTGTGCATTGCACCTCGAGGAGCAGGCCCGGCACCATCAGCGCCGAGATGCCGATGGTGGCACTGGTGAAGGTGGGCTTCGTGAGGATCTTCTGGCGCGCCTTCACATAGGGTCCGCCGTTCCTGGCGAGGTCGACGACGAAGCTGGTCATCTGCAGGATCCGGTCGAGGTCCGAGCCGCCGGCGCGCAGCACCAGCCCGATGTTGCGGTAGGTGTAGGCGGTCTGGGTGGCGATGTCGTCGCCCACCACCTTGCCGTCGGGATCGATCGCCGAGATGCCCGAGAGGTAGAGCACGCTGCCCTCGCGCACGCAGTTGGTGAAGCCGAACGGCTCGTAGGGCAGCACGGTGGCGGGGCTGGGAACGACCTGCTTCATGGCGCAACTCCTCTGCTTGGCGGTCATTCTATCGGCCCGCTCACCAGGGCGTGAACACGGATTGATCGGGGCGGCCCGATCCGGCCGGCCGAGGCCCGCGTAACCCTTGGAGTAGGCAGGGGGCTGCGATGGGCCGGATCGTCGTTGGAATGTTCGCGGGGCTGGCGCTCCTCGCTGCCGTGCCGGTCGTCCAGGCGGCCGAGATCACCTTCAAGAGCACCGCGCCCGCGTTGGCGCGCGAGGTGGTGGCGCGCGAGGTGCCGACGCTCCGCCTGACCGGGGCGCTGCGCCAGGGCGATGCCGCCGCCATGCGCCGCATCCTCGCCAAGCTCAAGGCCGAGACCCCGGCGCTGGGCGAGGGGCCGCTGGCGACGGTCGAGCTCAGCAGCATCGGCGGCGACCTCAACGAGGGGCTCGAGATGGGCTACCTGTTCCGCGACTTCAACGTCGCCACCGTCGTGCGCCGTCGCGACATCTGCCTCTCGGCCTGCGCGCTCGCCTTCCTCGGCGGCACGGCGAGCCGGGAGGGCACGGAGCGCACCGTGGCGCACAGCGTCGAGGTCGGCGCCAGGCTCGGCTTCCACACCTTCTATCTCAACGCCC
>SCVT01000639.1 GCA_004296815.1 Reyranella sp.
GCGCACGATGTCGAGATAGGGGAGGCCCGGCTTCACCATGACCATGTCGGCGCCTTCCTCGATGTCGAAGCCCACTTCGCGCAGCGCCTCGTCGGAGTTGGCGTAGTCCATCTGGTAGGTTTTCTTGTCGCCCTTGAGCGCGCCCGAGCTGCCGATGGCGTCGCGGAACGGGTTGTAGAAGGCCGACGCGTACTTGGCGGCGTAGGACATGATCTGCTCGTGCTGGAAGCCCTTGGCGTCCAGCGCGGTGCGGATCGCGCCGATGCGGCCGTCCATCATGTCCGAGGGCGCCTGTATGTCGGCGCCGGCCTCGGTCTGCACGATCGCCTGCTTGATCAGCGCCTCGACCGACTCGTCGTTCAGGATCACGCCGTCGCGCACGATGCCGTCATGGCCGTCGCTGTTGAACGGATCGAGCGCCACGTCGCAGACGATGCCGATGTCGGGCACGGCCTTCTTCGCCGCCGTGATGGCGCGGCAGACGAGGTTGCCGGGATTGTAGGCCTCGCGCGCGTCGGGCGTCTTCGCCTTGGGATCGGTCTCGGGGAAGATCGCGACGGCGGGGATGCCGAGATCGCGCGCTTCCTTCGCGGCCTCGACGAACAGGTCGACCGAGAGGCGGTCGACACCGGGCATCGACTCCACCGGCGTACGGGCGTTCTTGCCCTCCTGCACGAACACCGGCCAGATCAGGTCGTCGACGGAGAGGCGGTGCTCGGCGACCAGGCGGCGGGACCAATCCTCGCGGCGGTTGCGGCGGAGCCGGGTCGTGGGATAGCGGCCGAGGGTCGTAAAGCTAGCGGGCATGAGCCGCCTTATGGCGCGAACGGCAAGGGGCCGCAATGCGGCTTGTTTGACGGGCGCCTTTGACTGGGTGAGGGCCCCCGATATGATCCGCCGCGCATGGATTTCACCCTGACCGAAGACCAGCAGGCTTTCCGCGACACTGCCCGGCAGTTCGCGACCGACCGCATGCTGCCCGAGGCCGCGCGTTGGGATGTCGAGAAGATCTTCCCGGAGGCGGTGCTGCGCGAAGCGGCGGCGCTGGGCTTCGGCGGCATCTATGTGAAGGACGATGTCGGCGGCAGCGGCCTCAGCCGCTTCGACGCCGCCCTCATCATGGAGGAGCTGGCGGCAGCTTGCCCCAGCACGGCGGCCTACATCTCCATCCACAACATGGCCGCGTGGATGATCGACGGCTTCGGCGACGACGAGCAGCGCAGGCGCTTCCTGCCGAAGCTCTGCTCGATGGAGCATTTCGCGAGCTACTGCCTCACCGAGCCGGGCGCGGGATCGGATGCCGCGGCACTGGCGACACGCGCCGAGCTGCGCGGCGACCACTATGTGCTGAACGGCACCAAGGCCTTCATCTCAGGCGGCGGGCGCAGCGACATCTATGTCGTGATGCTGCGCACCGGCGGGCCGGGAGCGGGCGGTGTCTCGACGCTCGTGGTCGAGGCGGGCACGCCCGGCCTCTCGTTCGGCAAGCAGGAGCAGAAGCTCGGCTGGAACAGCCAGCCGACGGCGGCGGTGATCTTCGAGAACTGCAAGGTGCCGCTCGCCAACCGGCTGGGACCCGAGGGCCACGGCTTCAAGATCGCGATGATGGGTCTCGACGGCGGGCGCATCAACATCGGCGCCTGCTCGTTGGGCGGCGCGCGCGCGTGCCTCGAGACCGCCTCGCGCTACGTGGTCGAGCGCAAGCAGTTCGGCAAGCCGATCGCCGATTTCCAGGCGACGCAGTTCAAGCTCGCCGACATGGCGACCGAGCTCGACGCGGCACGGCTGATGATCTGGCGGGCGGCCTCGCTGCTCGACGCCAAGTCGCCGGAGGCGACGCAGGCCGCGGCGATGGGCAAGCGCTTCGCGACCGACGTGGGCTTCCGGGTCGTCAACGACGCGCTGCAACTGCATGGCGGATACGGCTACTTGAAGGACTTCCCCATCGAGCGCTATCTCCGCGACCTGCGCGTGCACCAGATCCTCGAAGGCACCAACGAGATCATGCGCGTGATCATTTCGCGTCGTCTGCTGATGGGTTGATTGGAAATGTCTGAGCCTGAGATCTTGTTTGAGGTGAAGGATGGGCTGGGCGTGATGACGCTCAACCGGCCGAAGGTCCTGAACTCCCTGTCGCACGGGATCATCCTCGAGATGGAACGGGTGATGCCGGAGTGGGAGAAGGACCCCAAGGTCAAGGCAGTCGTGCTGCGCGGCGCCGGCGATCGCGCCTTCTCGGCGGGCGGCGACGTGGCCGGCCTCTATCGCGAGATGCGCGACAATCCGGCGGGCACACTGCGCCGCGACTTCTTCCGCGACGAGTACATCGTCAACCGCCGCATCTACCGCTACGCCAAGCCGTGGATCTCGCTGATCGACGGCATCAACATGGGCGGCGGCGTCGGCCTCTCGGCGCACGGCTCGCACTCGATCGTCACCGAGAAGTACCTCTTCGCCATGCCCGAGACGACGATCGGGCTCTTCCCCGATGTGGGCGGCGGCTATTTCCTGACGCGCCTGCCGGGCGCGCTGGGCACGTTCCTGGCACTCACCAGCTATCGCCTCAAGGCGGCGGACGCGGTCTGGGCGGGAATCGCCAACGCCTTCGTGCCGAGCGCCAAGATCAACGACCTGCAGGCCGCACTTGGTGCCGCCGATCTCTCGGGCCCACGGGCCAACGAGAAGGTCGACGCCGTCGTGGCGAAGTTCGCCGGCGACGCGGGCGACCAGACCCTGCCGGCGCTGATGCCGGAGATCGACCGCTGCTTCTCCGCCGAGACGCTGCAGGAGATCGTGGCCAACCTGAAGAAGTCCAATAGCGAGTTCGCGCAGAAGCAGCTCGCCGCCCTGATGAAGCTCTCGCCGCTCTCGATGGCGATCACCCTGGAGCAGCTGCGGCGCTGCGCCAACCGGTCGTTCGAGGACACGATGACCATCGAGTACCGCATGTCACAGCGCTGCATGCAGAAGGGGCACGACTTCTTCGAGGGCGTGCGCGCGCTCTTGATCGACAAGGACCAGAAGCCGCAATGGAACCCGCCGACCATCGAGGGCGTCAGCCGCGCCATGGTCGAGGAGCATTTCAAGCCGGTCGCGAACGACCTGACCTTCTAGGGAGAGAAACGATGGCGAAGATCGCCTTCATCGGCCTCGGCAACATGGGCGGCCCGATGGCCGCCAACCTCGTGAAGGGCCAGCACCAGGTCGTGGCTTTCGACCTGTCGGCTGATGCCGTGAAGGGAGCGGTCGAGAAGGGCGCCAAGCAGGCCGCGTCGGCAGCCGAAGCGGTGAAGGGCGCGGAGGTCGTCGTCACCATGCTGCCGGCCGGCAAGCACGTGCGCGGGGTCTACGAGAACGACGTGCTGCCCAACATCGGCAAGGGAACCCTGTTGATCGACTGCTCGACCATCGACGTCGACAGTGCCCGCCATGTGGCGGCGCTTGCAGCCAAGGCCGGCTTCGACATGGTCGACGCGCCGGTGTCGGGCGGCGTCGGCGGTGCCACGGCCGGCACGCTCACCTTCATGGTGGGCGGCCCGGACTCCTCGTTCGCCAAGGCGCGGCCCATCCTCGAGAAGATGGGCAAGAACATCGTCCATACCGGCGCGAGCGGCGCGGGCCAGGCGGTCAAGATCTGCAACAACATGATGCTGGCCATCTCGATGCTGGGCGTCGCCGAGGCCTTCATGCTGGGCAAGCGTCTGGGCCTCGATTTCCAGAAGCTGTTCGACGTTACTTCGACCTCGTCGGGCCAGAGCTGGGCGCTCACGACCTATTGCCCGGTGCCGGGCCCCGTGCCGACGTCGCCTGCCAACCGCGACTACGCGCCGGGCTTCACGGCGGCGATGATGCTGAAGGACCTGATGCTGGCACAGCAGGCGGCCAACGCGGCCGGCGCCTCGACACCGCTCGGTGCCGAGGCGGCGCAGCTCTTCAACATGTTCGTCAACTCGGGCAACGGCGCGAAGGACTTCTCCGGCATCATCAAGATGCTGGATGGCCAGTGATCGTGGGCAAGTGAGCCGGACACTCTACGACCTCAAGTCGCTGGACGGGCGCCGGCTCAGCCCGTTCGGCCAGCGTGTCCACCTGGCGCTCCGGCATAAGGACCTCGGCCTCGACAAGGTCGAGCTGGTCCGCTTCGTCGACAAGGACGCCATCGCCTTCGCCAAGTCGCAGAGCGTGCCGGTGCTGGTCGACGGCGACAAGGTCGTGGCCGATTCCTGGCGCATCGCCAACCATCTCGAGGATACCTATTCCGACCGGCCGTCGCTGTTCGGCGGCGAGGCGGGCCGGGCGCTTGCCCGCTACTTCAACAACTGGTGCGGGATCTGGCTCACGGCCGAGATCGCGAGCTTCATCCTGTTCGACATGCTGCAGCACCTCGACGAGGAGGACCGCGCCTACATCCGCAGGACGCGCGAGCCGCGCTTCGGGCCGCTGGAGTCGCTGAACGAGACGCGCGAGGCGCGGCTGCCGTCCTTCCGCAAGACGCTCGATCCGCTGCGTCTCACGGTGAAGCAGAACGGCAACCTGCACGGCGCCGAGGCCGGCATGGCCGACTTCATGGTGGCTGCGGCGTTCCATTGGGCGGAGCAATCGAGCGCATTTGCGCTGCTCACTTCCGACGATCCGCTCTACTCTTGGAGCAAACGCATCAACGGCCAGAGCCCATGATCACGCTGTACGACCTCGTCTTCCAGGAAGACCGCCGCCCCAGCCCGTACTGCTGGCGCGCCAAGTTCGCGCTGGCCCACAAGGGCCTCGACTACACCAACGTGCCGATGGGCTTCACGGAGAAGGAGAAGATCGCCTTCGCCGACTCCAAGACCGTCCCGGTGATCAAGGACGGCGAGAAGCCGGTGAAGGACAGCTGGGCCATCGCCGTCTACCTGGACGAGATGTATCCGGAGCGGCTGCTGCTCAAGAGCGAGATGGGCCGTTCCTTCGCGCGCTTCATCAATGGCTGGGCCGATGTGGTCGTGAACGGCGGCATCTTCCCCATGGTGGTGGGCGACCTCGTCGACCGCGTGCGGCCGGAGGACCGGGACTACATCGAGGAGTCGCGCGGCGCGCGGATCGGCACGAAGGACTTCGGATCGTTCCAGAAGCAGGCGCGGGAGAAGGGGCTGGCGGCGTTCCGCGCCTCGCTCGAGCCCGCGCGCCGGGCGCTGCGCGAGCAGAAGTTCCTGTCCGGCGAAGAGGCGGCCTATCCCGACTACATCCTGGCCGGGACCTTCATGTGGCCGCGCACGGTCAGCCCGTTCGAGCTGCTGGAGGCCGACGACCCGGTCTATGCCTGGCGCGAGCGCATGCTCGACCTGTTCGACGGGATGGCCCGCAAGGCCAAGGCTGCATAAAGACGACGAGGAGAGTTTCGTGCCGGACGCCAAAGACAAACCCTTCGATCCGGCCGAGCACCGCTTCGGGCCGGCGCACTGGTTCGAGGACCTCAAGGTCGGCCAGAAGTTTTACATCAACTCGCGCACCCAGACCGAGGCGCTCTTCTCGGCCTTCCAGCTCGCGAGCGGCGACAACCACCCGATTCACTACGATCGAGAGTACTGCAAGGCGCTCGGCCACCGCGACATGCTGGCCCACGGCCTGCAGGTCGCGATCCAGGGCGCGGCGGGCGGTGGCATCTTCCCGCATATCGTCGGCGAATCGCTGATCGGCTTCCTCGAACAGTCCTCGCGTTTCCTGAAGCCTGTCTATGTCGGTGACACACTCTATCCGATGCTCGAGATCAGCGAGCTGAAGCCCGGCCGGACGACGGGGGTTGCTACTCTCAAGCTCACGATCCACAACCAGAAGGGCGAACTGGTGTGCGACGGCGAGCACAAGTACCTTGTGAAGAAGCGGCCGCAGTAGCGGTGGCAGGAGGGACCATGATCGGCGTCATCGCGAAGCTCACCATCAAGCCCGGCACCAATGCCGATTTCGAGGCGACGATGAAGGCGCTGCAGGCGAAGGTCCATGCCGACGAGCCCGGCAACAAGCTCTATGCGCTGCACAAGACGGGCGACGTTAACGTCTACGTCATGTTGGAGCGTTACGAGGACCAGAAGGCGCTGGAGGCCCATCGGGCCGCGCCGCATTTCAAGGAACTCGGCCGCAAGCTCGGCGACTATCTCGCCGGCCGTCCCGATGTCCAGGTGATGGAAGAGATCTAGGGGCCCGCATGGACGGACTGGTCCACCGCCACACCAAGCCCGGCACGGCACCCGGCACGCTGGCCGGGCGCGCCCCCGTGCCCGACGAGGCGCTGGACTTCACGTTGACCGAGTACACGTCGGAAGACGTCGAGGTCGTGCATGGAGTCGAGCTCGACCAGTGCCGCTTCCATCTCGGCACGCCCGGCCACACCTGGATCGACGTCGCCGGCCGCCCGAGCTCGGAGATGCTGCGCAACCTCGGCATGGCCTTCAACCTGCATCCGCTGGCGCTCGAGGACGTGTTCCACGCCAACCAGAGGAGCAAGCTCGACCTCTACGAGGGCCAGGGCTTCATCGTCCTGAACGACCCGTCCTACGAGGATTGCGAGCTGAAGGGCCGCCAGGTCAGCATCTTCTTCGGCGACAACTACGTGATCTCCTTCCACGATCACAAGGCCGACATCTTCAAGCCGGTGCGCGACCGCATCCAGACCGCGGGCTCGCGGCTGCGGACCTTCGGCATCGACTATCTCGTCTATGCGCTGATCGATCTCGTCGTCGACCGCAAGTTCCCGCTGATCGAGGCACTGTCGGCCCATCTCGAGGAACTGGAGGAAGAGGCGCTGGGCAGCCCCACCAAGGACACGCTGGCGCACATCCACCAGGCGCGGCGGGCGCTGGTCGCCTTCCATCGCATCGAGTGGGCAGAGCGCGAGACGGTGCTGGCGGTGATGCGGCCCGATGTGCCCTACATCATGCCGGAGACGCGCACCTACCTGCGCGACTGCTTCGACCACGCCGTGGCGGTCCTCGACCTGGTCGAGAGCTACCGCGAAATGAGCAACGGCCTGATGGAAGTCTATCTCATGGACTCGTCCAACCGCATGGCCGAGGTGATGAAGACCATGGCGATCATCACCGTGTTCTTCATGCCGCTCAGCTTCCTCGCCGGCATCTACGGCATGAACTTCGAGACCCAGCTCGGCAACATGCCCGAGCTCGGCTGGAAGTACGGCTATGCGTTCTTCTGGGTGATGGTGGTAGCGATCGTGGCCACCATCTTCTTCTGGCTGAAGCGCAAACGCTGGATCTGATGAGCTACCGGATCTTCGGCTCGGAGCTGTCGCCCTACTCGGTGAAGGTCCGCTCGTTCTTCCGCCTGAAGGGCATCGACCACGACTGGATCCCGCGCTCGCCCGCCGTGCAGGCCGAGTTCCAGAAATACGCCAAGCTGCCGCTGGTGCCGCTCGTGGTGACGCCGGAAGGCGAAGGCGTGCAGGACTCGACGCCGATCCTCGAACGCTTCGAGGCCTCGCATCGCGAGCCGTCTGTCGTGCCGGCCGATCCGGCGCTGGCCTTCGTCTCGGCGCTGCTCGAGGAATACGGCGACGAGTGGGGCAACAAGTGGATGTTCCACTATCGCTGGCGCTACCAGCCCGACGTCTGGTCGACGTCCGAGCGCATCGCGCGCCAGATGATGGGCGAGCAGGGCACGCTCGCGGTGGCGCAGGCGCGGGCCGCCGTCGCCGAGCGCATGATGGGCCGCCTGGGCTTCGTTGGCTCCAACGAGAAGACGCAGCCGTTGATCGAGGCCTCGTTCAGGAAGGCTCTCGGGCTGATCGAGGCGCACCTCGCGACGCGGCCCTACCTGCTGGGCGGCCGGCCGGCGATGGCCGACTTCGGCCTATGGGCGCAATTCTATGAGGCCGCGACGGATCCCACGCCCGGAGCCATCATGCGCGCCTCGGCGCCGAAGGTGATGGGCTGGGTGCAGCGCATGCTCGCGCCGAAGGTCGAGGGCGAATTCGAGTCGCTCGCCGCGCTGACACCGACCCTGATGCCGCT
>SCVT01000640.1 GCA_004296815.1 Reyranella sp.
ACCAGGATCTCGGGCGCGGCCAGCGCGCTCACTTCGACGAGCGTCGAGGCGGGGAAGTCGCCGGTGAAGAACTCGCGGCGCGCCGCCCAGACCTTGGTGTTGTTCTTGATGTTCGTCACATAGACCGTGATCTTGACCACGTCGGCCATGGTGCCGCCGGCCGCTTCGACCATTCCCTTGATCTTGCCGAAGATCACCTTCGACTGCTCGTACTCGTCGGCGCCCGCGACCTTGTCGCCGGCGCGCGCGGTCATGCCGGAGACGTAGGCGATGCCGTCGACGACCAGGCAGTTCGACCAGCGCTCGGGCGGCGGCTCGGGAACGGTGGGCGAGAGGGCGCGACGGATGCTCATGGCGTGTCTCCTAGTCGGGCTTGGCGCCGGATGCCTTCACGACCGGCACCCACTTGTCGATCTCGGACTGGACGAACTTCGTCACCTCGGCCGGAGTCATCGTGCTGGACTCCGCACCGATCTCCTCCCAGCGCTTGATGACGGCCGGCTCCTTCAGCACGGCCTGCATCTCCCTGGCGAGGCGGTCGACGATCGGCGCCGGTGTCTTGGCCGGCACCGAGATGCCGAACCAGGAGTAGGAGATCAGATCGGGATAGCCCAGCTCCTTCATCGTCGGCACGTCGGGGAAGGCGGGATTGCGCTGCTCGCCGCTGACGGCCAGCGCGCGGACCTTGCCACCCTTGATGTGCGGGGCGGCCGAGGGCAGCGAATCGAACATCGAGGGCACGTTGCCCGCGATCGTGTCGACCATGGCGGGACCGGCGCCACGATAGGGGACGTGCACCATCTCGGCGCCGATCACCTGCTGCAGCCGCACGCCCAGCAGATGGTTGCTCGAGCCCGCGCCTGATGTCGCGAAGGCGAGCTTGCCGGGGTTGGCCTTGGCGTACTCGATGTACTCCTTGAATGTCTTGGGCCCGAAGTTCGGGTTGACCACCAGCACGCTGGGGTTGGTCGAGGCGATCGAGACGTGGATGAAGTCGGCCATCGGGTCGAAGTCGCCACCGCCGTAGAGCGTGGGCGAGATCGAGAGGCCGGAGATCACCGACATCAGCAGCGTGTAGCCATCGGGGGCGGCCTTGGCGACGAGCGCGGTGCCAACCATCGCGCCCTTGCCGGGCTTGTTGTCGACGATGATGTTCTGCCCGAGCTTCTGGCCGAGATGCTCCGCGACCAGGCGGGCCACGACGTCGGTCGTGCCGCCGGGCGCATAGGGCACGACGAGCTTGATCGGCTTGGAGGGCCAGGGCGCGGTCTGCGCGAGGGTGGAGGCCGGCAGGGCGGCGCCTGCGAGCGCGGCGGTGACGAAGGAGCGGCGATGGAGCATGCGCGGAGTATACTCCCGGCATGAACGATCCCAAGGTCCTGTTCGCATCGCTGTTCGAACCCAAGCGCATCGCCCTGATCGGTGCATCGGCCGATGTCACGAAGACGACATCGCGGCCGCAGCGCTTCCTGCGCAAGCACGGCTTCACGGGCGAGATCCTGCCGGTGAATCCCTCGCGCAGCGAAATCCTCGGCGAGACCGCCTACAAGGACCTCGATGCGATCGCGGGCGACATCGACCACGCCTACATCCTGCTGAACGGCGCGGCGGCCGTCGCCTCGCTCGCCGCGTGCGGCCGGCGCGGCGTGAAGGTC
Organism: Reyranella sp.; assembly: GCA_004296815.1. Classification (GTDB taxonomy): domain Bacteria; phylum Pseudomonadota; class Alphaproteobacteria; order Reyranellales; family Reyranellaceae; genus Reyranella. Next base: position 1,656 of record SCVT01000640.1, read on the forward strand.
GCGTCGATCCTGGCCGGCGGCTTCGCCGATGCCGGCGCGGCCGGCGCGTCGCTGCAGGACGAGCTGTCCAAGGTCGTGCGCGAGACCGGCATCCGTCTCGTCGGGCCCAACAGCATCGGCACCGTCAGCACCGAACCGCCGGTCGCGCTCACGGCGAATGCCGCCTTCGCCGTCGACAAACTACGCGGCGGCACGTGGGCCGTGGTCAGCCAGAGCGGCAGCCTGATCGGCGCCCTGCTGTCGCGTGCCGATGCGCGCGGCATCGGCTTCTCTCGCCTGATCTCGGTCGGCAACGAGGTCGACCTCGCCGTCGGCGAGATCGCCGATCTGCTGGTCGACGACCCGAAGACGGACGCAATCCTGCTGTTCATGGAGACCCTGCGCGACGGCGAGCGGCTGGCGCGGGCGGCACGACGCGCGCACGAGGCCGGCAAGCCGGTCATCGCCTACAAGCTCGGCCGCTCCGATATCGGCCAGGAACTGGCCAAGTCGCACACCGGCGCCATCGCCGGCTCCGACGCGACGTTCGACGCCTTCTGCCGCCGCCACGGCATCGCGCGCGTCTCGATGTTCGAATCGCTGATCGACGTGCCGATGCTGCTCGCCAACCGGCCGGCATCGCGTGGCAAGCGGGTCGCGGTCGCTACGACGACGGGCGGCGGTGCCGCCATGGTCGTCGACAACATGGCGATCGCCGGCCTCGACATCGCGGACCCACCGCACGCGCTGGTCGACTGGCTGAAGCCGCTCGGCATCGCGGCGGGCGAGGGCAAGCTCGTCGATCTCACGCTGGCCGGTGCCAAGCCCGAGATCGTGGCCGGCACGATCGAGCGCCTGCTGGCCGACGACGGCAACGACGCGGCGATCTTCGTCGTGGGCTCCTCGGCGCAGTTCAACCCCGAGCTGGCGGTCGAGCCGCTGCTGCGCTTCGCGAAATCCGCAAAGCCGTTCGCCGTGGCGCTGACGCCGTCGGCGGAGAAATCTCTGGCGCTGCTGACGGCCGCCGGCATCCCGGCCTTCCGCCATCCCGAATCCTGCGCTGAGGCGATGGCGCTCTGTCTGTTGCGCACGCCGCCGCGTCCGCTGCCGCGCGCCGCCGAGCCATCGACCAATGCGCTGGGCGCGCTCGAGGCCGGCAAGGTGTCGGGCTTCGACGAGCGCCGCGCTGCCGATCTCTTCGCCGCATTGGGCGTGCCCATGGCGAAGTCGATGGCGGTGCCGGACGCCAAACGCGTCGCCGCGGCGGTCGGCGAGGTCGGCGCGCCGGTGGCGCTCAAGATCCTGTCGGCCGACATTGCGCACAAGACCGAGGCCGGAGGCGTGGCCCTTGGATTGCCGGATGGCCAGACCGCCGCGGTGGTCGCGCGCGACATGGAGCGCAAGGTGAAGGCCTACGCGCCGGCGGCCAAGCTCGAGGGCTTCCTGGTGCAGAAGATGGAGCGCGGGCTGGCAGAGGTGATCCTGGGCTTCCGCCGCGATCCGCTGGTCGGGCCGACCGTCACGGTGGGCCTCGGTGGCGTGCTGGCGGAGATCTACAAGGACGCGTCCACGCGCCTCGCCCCTGTCGACGAGGCCGAGGCGCACGAGATGATCGCCGAGGTGAAGGGGCTCGCGACGGTACGCGGCTATCGCAACCTGCCGAAAGGGGACATCACGGCACTGGTGCGCACGATCGCCGCCTTCTCGAACCTGGCGCACAAGGCTTTCGCCCAGGTGGCCGAGGCGGAGATCAATCCGTTGCTGGTGAAGCGCGAGAGCGAAGGCGTCGTCGCGGTCGACGGGCTCGTCGTCCTGCGCTGAGGGTCAGGCGACGCGTGTCCGCGCCGCCTCGAAGAGCTGCCTGAAATCGTCGAGCACGAAGTAGGTGTTCTGCAGCTTGTCGATCTCGTACGGGCGACGCATCACCTTCGCCGCCTCGAACGGCAGGCGCTCGACATTTTCGCCCTCGATCGCGTGCTTCACCTCGGCCGCGGAAGAGAGGATGCCAGCGCCGTAGGCCTTGAGGCCCTGCTCGGTGCGGATCAGGCCGAACTCGACGGTGAACCAGTAGAGGCGTGCCAGCAGATGTACGTTGGGGCCGGCCTCGACGCCGCGCTTGCCGTACTCCTGCATGTAGTCGGCGAACACCGGGTTGGAGAGCAGCGGCACGTGGCCGAAGAAATCGTGGAACAGGTCGGGCTCGACCAGATAGTCGAGCTCCTCGCGCTTGCGGATCCACACCGTCACCGGGAAGCGACGATGGGCCAGGTGATCGTAGAAGGCCGCGTCCGGGATGAGGCCGGGAACGCCCACGATGCGCCAGCCGGTCAGGGGCTCGAGCCGTGCATTGACCGCAGCGAAGTCGGGAATCGTATCGCCGAGGCCGATGACCTCGAGCCCGTCGAGGAACTCAGGCGGCGCGAAACGCTCGGCGAGCGCGCGCTGGCGCTGCACGAGCAGGCGCCACACGGCCTGGTCCTCGTCGCTGTAGAGGTCGGCGTGCTGCGACACCGTCCAGTCCGGCGCCATGCCGGCATAGTCGCCGCGCAGGTTCTCGAGGGGTGCGATGTTCATGCCCTCAATATGGGCGCTGAGGGCGGGTGAATCCCTGCAAAGTGGCTCTATGGAAGGGACCATTTTAGAGGTATTATCTAAGAAATAATGCATATTTAGGCGATTTCACCATGATCGAGTTGGATGACATCGACAAACGCATCGTCGCCGTCCTGCAGGCCGAGGGCCGGTTGGCCATGGTCGATCTCGCCGATCGCGTCGGCCTGTCGGCCACGCCCTGCCAGCGTCGGGTGAAGCGCCTGGAAGATGAAGGCGTGATCGACCGCTACGCCGCGCTCGTCTCGCCCTCCGCGGTCGGCCTGGCACTGCAGGCGCTGGTGCAGGTGACGCTCGACGACCACTCCGAAAAGAATGTTGCCGCGTTCGAGTCCGCGATCCGCGCGCGGCCCGAAGTCGTGGCCTGCTACGCCGTGACCGGCGACATGGATTTCCTGCTGCATGTGCTCGCACCCGACCTCGCGAGCTTCAGCGAGTTCGCCATGAAGGCGCTGCTGCGCATGCCCGGCGTCCGCGGCACGCGCTCGTCGTTCATCATGCAGGCGGTGAAGAGTGACTTGGCGTGGGCTCCTCAGCCGGCGAGCGTGCGCAGGTAGACCTCGCGGTCGATGTTGCCGCCGCTCAGCACCAGCCCGACCTTCTTCCCTTTCATGCGATCGCGCTCCTGCAGGAGCGCGGCGAGGGAGGCAGCACCCGCACCTTCGGTGAGCTGGTGCGTGTCCTCGTAGTAGGCGCGCATCGCTGTCGCGATCTCGGCCTCGCTCACCTGCACGATGCGATCGGCACCCTTCAGGATGATCTCCAGCGCCTCGGCATCGGGTCCGCGCACGGCCATGCCGTCGGCCATGGTGTTCGCGCTGTTGGTCGCCACGACCTTGCCGGCCGAGAAGGAGAGCGCATAGGCGGGCGCCTCGGTCGAGACGACACCCACCACCTTGGTCTTGAGGCCGAGCGCATCGCGCACGGCTATCGTGCCGCAGATGCCGGAGCCGAGGCCGATCGGCACATAGACCGTGTCGAGCACGGGCGCGGCCCTGAAGAGTTCGAGCGCGTAGGTCGCCACGCCGCACACCAGATCGCGGTGGAACGACGGCACCATGGCGAGGCCGCGCTCCTTGGCGAGCTGCATCGCCGTCTCCTTGGCGGCGTCGAAGTCGTGGCCGGCTTCGACGAGCTCGGCGCCGAAGGCGCGCATGGCGGCGTTCTTCTCGACGGAGTTGCCGTGCGGCACGACGATGGTGGCGGCGACGCCCGCCTTGGCGGCCGCCAGCGCTATGCTCTGGCCGTGGTTGCCGCGGGTCGCGGAGACGACGCCTTTGACCTCCGGCCGTTCGCGCTTCAGACGGTCCATGTAGACCAGCCCGCCGCGCACCTTGAAGGCGCCGGTCGGCGTGTGGTTCTCGTGCTTCACCCAGGTCTCGCAACCCGTGCGCTGCGCGAGCAGCGGCCATGCGTATTGCGCAGTGGCCGCCATCGTCGCCTGGACGATGGCGGCGGCGTCTTCGACGTCGTGGAGAGACAACATGCCGTGACTTTGGGCTAAGATGCCCGCCATTCCAACCGGAGTAGGTGATGCCCGTTCTGCCGCGTGCGCTTGAAATCCAGGGTGAGATCTCCGCGATCCGTCGCGACTTCCATGCCCATCCCGAGCTGGCCTTCGAAGAGAACAGGACATCCGACATCGTCGCGGCCAAGCTGCAGGAGTGGGGCATCGAGGTGACCCGCGGGCTCGGCAAGACCGGCGTCGTCGGCACTCTGCGCAAGGGCAACTCGGTGAAGTCGATCGGGCTGCGCGCCGACATGGACTGCCTGCCGATGGACGAGACCAACGACTTCGAGCACCGCTCGCAGAATCCCGGCCGCATGCATGCCTGCGGCCATGACGGGCACACCGCGATGCTGCTGGGTGCCGCAAAAATGCTCAGCGAGTCACGGAACTTCGAGGGGGCCGTCCACTTTATCTTCCAGCCCGCCGAAGAGGGCGGTGGCGGAGCCAAGGTGATGATCGAGGACGGCCTGTTCGAGAAATTCCCCTGCGATGCGGTGTTCGCCATCCACAACAAGCCCGGCATCCCGGTCGGCCACATCGTGACCAAAGGCGGCCCGCTGCTGGCGGCGGCCGATCGCTGGGACATCCGCATCACCGGCCGCGGCGGCCATGCCGCGCACCCGCATCTCACGCTCGATCCGATGGTCGTCGGCGCCAACATCGTGCTGGCCCTGCAGACCATCGTCAGCCGCAACGTCGACCCGATCGACTCGGGTGTCGTGACGGTCGGCTTCTTCAAGGCGGGCTCCGCCTACAACGTCATCCCGGGCGATGCGCATATCGGCGGCACCACGCGCACCACGACGCCGGAGAACCGCGCCATGATCAAGCGGCGCATCGACGAGATCTGCGACGGCGCGGCCAAGATGCACGGCGTCAAGATCGAGGTCGTGCACATGCCGGGCTATCCGCCGACTGTGAACGATGTCGACCAGGCTCGCTTCGCGATCGACGTCGCCGCCGGCGTCTGCGGCGAGCATGCAGTGAAGGACAACACGCGGCCCAGCATGGGCGCCGAGGACTTCTCCTACATGCTGGAGAAGGTGCCGGGCGCGATGGTGTGGCTGGGCAACGGCGTCGGCGATGGCAACGGCCGCGGGGCCGTGAGCCTCCACAATTCGCGCTACGACTTCAACGACATGGCGATCCCGTTCGGCTCGAGCTTCTTCGTGCGCACCGTCGAGCGTTTCCTCGGCGACCAGAAGAGCTGACGGGCAGGGCAGCCGGCCGCAGATGGAATTCTTTCGCGTCTACGGCCGTGTGATCGGGCTGCTGCGTGCCGAGCGGGGACTCGCGATCGGTCTCGCGCTTGCCAACATCGCCGTGGCGGCGCTGCAGTTCTACGAGCCCGTCCTGTTCGGCAAGGTCGTCGACCTGCTGAGCAACGCGCGCAACAAGCCGGTCGAGGCGCTGTGGCGGGACGCGACGGATCTTCTGATCCTGTGGGCCATCGTCGGCCTTGGCGGCATCGCGGCCAACATCGTGGTCTCCCTGCAGGCCGACCGCATGGCGCACCGCCGGCGGCTGGGCGCCATGGCGACCTTCTTCGAGCACGTGCTGGTGCTGCCCTTCGCTTTCCACCATGGGCAGCATTCGGGGCGCCTGCTCAAGATCATGCTGACCGGCGTCGACCACCTGTTCGGCATCTGGCTGTCGTTCTTCCGCGAGAACCTCGCGACCTTCGTCGCCCTGTTCATCATGCTGCCGCTCAGCCTGTTCATGAACTGGCGGCTCGGCCTGCTGCTGATCGTGCTGATCATCTTCTTCGCGATCTCCAACGCCTGGGTCGTCAGCAAGACCGACCGGCTGCAGCACCAGGTCGAGGACCGGCACAGCGAGCTCGCCAGCCGCGCGAGCGACGCGCTGGGCAACATCCACCTTATCCAGAGCTTCGTGCGGCTGGGCGCCGAGGCGGGCGAGATGAGCCGCATCATGAAGGAGACGCTGGCCGCGCAGTTCCCCGTGCTCAACTGGTGGGCTCTGCTGTCGGTCATGACGCGCGCCGCATCGACCATCACCGTCATCCTGATCTTCATCCTCGGCACCTGGCTCTACACCAAGGGCGAGGCGACCGTCGGCGAGATCGTGAGCTTCATGGGCTTCGCCACCATGCTGATCGGCCGCATGGACCAGGCCTCGGGCTTCGTGAGCCGTGTCTTCTTCCAGATGCCGGCGCTCGCGGATTTCTTCCGCGTCCTCGATTCGCAGTCGACCGTGCCGGACAATCCGCACGGCAAGGATATCGGCCGGGCCAAGGGCGACGTCGAGTTCGACGACATCAACTTCTCCTACGACGGCCGCCGGCCCGCGCTGGTGCACTTCTCCCTGAAGGTGCCCGCCGGCGCCACGGTGGCGTTCGTCGGCCCGACGGGAGCCGGCAAGAGCACGGCGCTCTCGTTGCTGCACCGCATGTGGGACGCGCAGTCCGGGACGATCCGCATCGACGGGGTCGACCATCGCGACATCAAGCTGGAGTCGCTCCGCCGCAACATCGGCGTGGTGTTCCAGGATTCGACGATGTTCTACCGCTCGATCGCCGACAACCTGCGCATCGGCAAACCCAATGCCACGCAGGCCGAGCTCGAGGAGGCGGCCAAGCTCGCCGAGGCGCATGACTTCATCATGCGCCAACCGAACGGCTACGAGACGATGGTCGGCGAGCGCGGCGCCACGCTGTCCGGCGGCGAGCGCCAGCGGCTCGCGATCGCCCGGGCGCTGCTCAAGGATCCGCCGATCCTGATCCTCGACGAGGCGACCAGCGCACTCGACTCCGTCACCGAGGCGCGCATCCAGAAGGCCCTGAAAGTCCTGATGCAGGGCCGCACGACCTTCGTGATCGCCCACAGGCTCTCGACCATCCGCGAGGCCGACATGGTCGTCGTGTTCGAGCACGGGCGGGTGGTGGAGCAGGGCGGCTACCGGGAGCTGATCGGCCGGGGCGGCGCCTTCTCCCGTCTCGTGGCCACCCAGCAGGCTGGCATAGAATCTGCCTGATATCCCCTTGGCGGGCGTGAAATGTCCGCCTAAGAGTCGGGCAGGGACTTCACGGGGGTCGACAATGAGCAAATTCGCCAAACTGATGGGCGGCGCAGCCGCGATTGCGCTCGCGATGGGCAGTCTGCCCGCCAATGCGCAGACAGCCATCAAGTTCACCTTGGACTGGGTCTTCCAGGGCCCGACGTCGCCGTTCCTGGTGGCGCTGGAGAAGGGCTACTACAAGGCCGAGGGCCTCGACGTGACCATGGATCCTGGCCAGGGCTCGGCCGGCGCGGTCCAGCGCGTCGCGACCGGCGCCTACCAGATCGGCTTCGCCGACGTGAACGCCACCATCGAGTACAACGCCAAGAACCCGGGCAAGGAAGTGCTCTGCGTGTTCATGGCCTACGACTTCGCGCCGTTCGGCGTCTATGCGCTGAAGAAGAGCGGCATCAAGACGCCGAAGGATCTCGAGGGCAAGAAGCTCGGCGCGCCGGTGTTCGACGCCTCGTTCCGCCTGTTCCCGGCCTTCGCCAAGAAGAACGGCATCTCCAAGTGGGAGCACGTCAACCTGACGCCGCAGCTGCGCGAGCAGAGCCTGGTGCAGGGCTCGGTCGATTTCATCTCGGGCCACTACTTCTCGTCGATGCTCGACCTCAAGGCGCGCGGCGTGGCGTTCGAGGAGATCGTGTCGATGCGCTATGTCGACTTCGGCATGGACGTCTACGGCAACGGCATCGTGATCTCGCCTGACATGGCGAAGAACGAGAAGGCCGTGAAGGGCTTCATCGCCGCCACCGTCAAGGGCTGGAAGGACGTGATCGCCAACCCGCAGCTCGGCATCGCCGCGGCCAAGAAGCGCGATCCGCTGATCGACGAGAAGCTCGAGCTCGAGCGCCTGCAGATCTCGTTGCAGACCAACATCATGACGCCTTACGTGAAGGCTAACGGCATGGGCGACGTCGATCCCGTGCGCTTCGCCCGCGCGGTCAAGGACGTCTCGGAGGCCTTCGGCCTGCCGTCGGCGCCCGCTCCGGACAAGGTGTTCTCTAACGCCTACCTGCCGCCCAAAGCCGACCGGATGATCTCCAAGTAGGAATGGCGTTCGTCGACCTCAGGGGCGTCAGTCTCACCTACAGGCTCGGCAAGGAAAGCACGGTCGCCCTTGCCGACGCCACCTTCGGCATCGAGAAGGGCGAGTTCATCGCCGTCGTCGGCCCGTCGGGCTGCGGCAAGTCCACGATCATGAAGCTGGTCACGGGCCTGCTGCCGCCGTCGGGCGGCGAGGTCCATGTGAACGGCGCGAAGGTCGTGGGGCCCATCAAGGGCGTCGGGATGGCGTTCCAGAACCCGACCCTGATGCCGTGGCGCTCGACCATGGACAACATCCTGTTGCCCATGGAGGTGGTCGAGCCGCACAAGCGCCGCTTCCGCTCCAACCGCGCCGAATATGTCGAGCGCGGCATGAAGCTCCTGAAGACGGTCGGGCTGGCCGACTTCGCCGACAAGTTCCCCTGGCAGCTTTCCGGTGGCATGCAGCAGCGCTCCAACCTTTGCCGCGCCCTGATCCACGAACCCGAGCTCCTGATGCTCGACGAGCCGTTCGGCGCGCTCGACGCCTTCACGCGCGAGGAGCTGTGGGGCGTCATGCAGGCGCTGTGGCTGGAGAAGCGCTTCACCGGTGTGCTGGTGACCCACGACCTGCGCGAGGCGGTCTTCCTCGCCGACACGGTCTACGTCATGAGCCGCCGTCCCGGCCGCATCGTGATGGCCAAGAAGATCGACATTCCCCGGCCGCGCACGCTCGCCACGACGTTCGAGCCGCATTTCGTCGACATCGTCCACGAGCTGCGCGACCGCATCCACCAGGAGCATTCATGACGGCCCTGCAGCGCGAGGCGCTCAAGATCGCCATGCCGTGGCTGGTCCTGGCCGCGCTCCTGATCGTCTGGGAAGTCTGCTGCATCGTCTTCAACGTCCCCGAGATCATCCTGCCGAAGCCGACCAAGATCTTCGCGGTCTTCGTGCAGCGCTTCGACATCCTGATGGCCTATTGCTGGGACACGCTGTGGACGACAACGGTGGGCTTCCTGCTGGCGATCGCCGGTGGCCTGCTGCTGGGGCTGGCAATCGGCGCCTCGCCCTTCGTCTATTCCGGCCTCTATCCGCTGCTGATCGCCTTCAACGCGATTCCCAAGGTGGC
>SCVT01000728.1 GCA_004296815.1 Reyranella sp.
GTCGCCGAGAAGCTGCCGCCGCTGGTGCGCGCGGTGAAGCGCGCCGGCAAGTCGGTCGTCTGGTCGTGCGATCCGATGCACGGCAATACCGAGACGGCGTCAAACGGCAAGAAGACGCGCCATTTCGACAACATCCTGCGCGAGGTGAAGGAGTTCTTCGCCGTGCACCGCGCCGAGGGCACGCATCCCGGCGGCGTCCACTTCGAGATGACCGGCCAGGAGGTCACGGAGTGCATCGGCGGCTCGACCGAGATCACCGTCGACAATCTCAATGAACGCTACGAGACGCAGTGCGACCCGCGGCTCAACGCCAGCCAGGCACTGGAGCTCGCCTTCCTGCTCGCCGAGCAGCTGAAGGACGAGCGCCTGTCCGTGGCGCGGGCGCGGCCGGCCGTCTGAGACGGGCTGGCGAAACGGGCGTGTAGTTGCCCGGGGGAGGGCCGATGACGCATCCGACGAATGGCGAGATCGAGCGCTACACCGATCACTACTTCAATCGCACGAAGCAGGTGATCGGCCGCTTCGGCGATGCTCGTGTGACCTACGCGATCTTCATGCGCCGGCCGGTGGTGTTCGCGCCGCGACTGGCGCTGGAGTGGCTGGAGGCTACCGGTCGCGACCGTAACACCAAGTCCGAGGTCGACCTGCGCTACGCAGAGGGCAAATGGGTCGGCGCCGGCGAGCCGATGATGTACATCACCGGCTCCTTCTTCCATCTCGTCGACCTCGAGACGATCTTCCTGCAGAAGCTCGGCCCCGCCTGCGTCGCCGCCTACAACGCCTGGACGATGTGCGCTGACATGCCGAAGTCCGCCTTCCTCGCCATGGACGCGCGCCATTGCGCCGGACAGGAGATGGCCGAGATGATGGCCTATGCCGCCTCCGTGGGCTCGGCGCGGGCCAAGCGCAAGGTGGGCGCCGTGGGCTTCATCGGCAACGCCACGCACGCCACGGCGCATTTCTTCGGCCGCGAGAAGGGGCTCGGCACCATGCCGCACGCCCTGATCGGCTATGCCGGCTCGACCCTGCGGGCCGCCGAGATGTTCGCCGAGACCTTCCCGGGCGAGGCGATGACGGTCCTGGTCGACTACTTCGCGCGCGAGATCTCGGACTCGCTCGAGGTCTGCCGCCGGTTTCCCGAAATGGCCGCCCAGGGGATGCTGTCGCTGCGCCTCGACACGACCGGCGGCCGCTACATCGAGGGGCTCGATCCGGCGACCTCGTACGCCGTGCTGGAGCGCTTCTCGCCGGAGTCGATCCGCGGCTACAGGAGCGAGGAGGAGCTGCGCTACCTCGTCGGCACCGGCGTGTCGGCGGCGGCGATCTTCCACCTGCGCGCGGAGCTCGATCGCAACGGCTTCGACAAGGTGAAGATCGTGGCGTCGTCGGGCTTCGGCCCGGCCAAATGCCGCGTCATGGCCGAGGCGAAGGCGCCGATCGACGTCGTGGGCTCGGGCTCGTTCCTGCCATCCAACTGGTCGGAGACCTACGCCACCGCCGACATCGTCGAATACGACGGCGAGAAGCGCGTGAAGATCGGCCGTGAATTCCTGCACCGCACGCGGCCCGACGGCAGCACGCGTCCGCTCTAACCCTCAATAGCCTCCCCCGTCCTACGGGGGAGGTGGCCCGCCCCGGCGCTGTTTACAGCGCCTTTTGGCCGGAGGGGGAAAGCCCCAAACTTGATTTCTGAAATTCGCTGATCTGGAATCGGGGAGCATTCATACTGCGGCCTTCCCCCTCCGCCCCCATTCGGGGGCACCTCTCCCGTGAGACGGGGGAGGATAGTGATTGGGGGATTTTCATGGTCGAGCGCAGGCTGCCGGCGGTGTGGGAGTCGATCTTCGTCTCCAACCTTCGCCGGCTCAGCCGACGACGAAACTCTGGTACATGAATTTCAGATCCTGGGTTTCCTGCGGCGTGATCTCGCCATCGAGCACCCGCGCTTCCAGGCCGCGCAGCTTGCGCTTGATCTCGCTGGGCGTGCGCGGACTCAGCAGCACCATGAAGAATTGCTCGTGTGGCGAGAGCTCGCGGTCGCGGCGGTAGCCGAAGGGACCTGAACCAATGGCCCGCTCGGCAACTGGCGTCCGGGCATCGTGGCCGCGGATTTCGGGCGCCAGGACATCGTTCCAGGTGAGGCCTGCCTCGCGCACCATCGCCGAGGCGAGCTTGGCCGCCGCCAGGGCCTCGCCGGCGTGGCTGCTGTCGAGAATTTCCAGGACCTTGGCCAAGGTGGCGCGATTGAAGGTCGACACGGTTTTGGTGTCTTTGACTATTGGATGAGGAAGCGGCACTAAGTACCTACAAGATATAGCCCCTTCTGCCCCGGAGCAAGTACCACCCGTGTCCGGCCCCGCCACTTCCCGCCCGAACGCCTTTCCGGTCTATCTGCTGGGCCTCGCGAGCTGGTTCGTGCCGCTCGGCATCCAGATGGTGCTGTTTCCGTGGCTGGTCGCGGTCGTTCTCCACATGGATGCCTTCGCCGTGGGCGTGGCTCAGGCGGCGATCATGGCGCCGTCGCTGCTCTTTCTGCCCTTGGGCGGGCTGGTCGCCGACCGCGGCAACCCGCGCCGCCTGCTGCTGCTCTATCACGCTCTCTACGCCATGCCGCCGCTGGCACTTGCCCTGGTGCTGATGATGGAGGGCGGACTCAGCTATCCGCTGCTGATCGCCTATGGCGTCGTCGCGGGCTCGATCGGGGCCTTTGCCGTGCCGACGCGCGACGCGCTGCTGCCGGCCCTGGCGCAGGGCAACCTCGCCCGCGCGGTGGCCCTCGCCACGGCGCTGCAGTTCGGCGGCCAGCTGCTGGGCATCGCCTTCGCCTCGTCGGCCGACCGCTTCGGCCCGATCCCGTTGCTGCTGCTGCATGCTGCCCTGGTGCTACTGGGCTGTCTCGCCGTGTGGCGGCTGCCCGACCCGCCGCCGCATACGCCGGCCGATCATCCGGGGTTTTGGCGGAGCGTCGGCGAGGGTGTGTCGGCGGCGGCCAGGTCCGACCAGATCTGGCCGGTGATGCTGCTCAATCTCGGAGTCGGCATCTTCTATGTCGGGCCGTTCATGGCCCTGCTGCCGCTCGCTGTGCGCGACAATTATCACGGCGGCGCGCAAGAACTCGCCTATGTCAATCTCGCCTTCTGGGCCGCCACCATCCTGGCCGCCATGGCCTTCGCGGCGTTGGCCCGCCGCTTCACCCTGCGCGGACGGCTGATCGGCATCGCCGTCGCCGCGGGCTCGGTCGTGCTGGTGGCGCTGGCGAGCCTGCCGCCGTTTCCCGTCTTCGTGGCCCTGAATTTCATCTGGGGCCTGGGCGCCGGCATCACCATGACGCAGAGCCGGACCGTCATTCAGATCGTGGCGCCGGCCACGCACCGGGCCCGCCTGATGTCGCTGTTCCAGCTCGGCCTCGGCGGCGGCGGGCCGATCGGCGCCCTGATCACCGGAACGATCTGCTCGATCTGGGGCCTGCAGGTGGCAATGCTGGTGCCGGCCTTTGCGATGATGGTGCTGATCGCAGTGGTCCTGGCCCGCTCGCGAATCTGGTCGATGCGGACGGTGGAGTAGAAGCAGGGGAGGGGGCGGCGCGAAACAACGACCGCTGATGAAACGCGCCAGGGCATCTACAATGCCCACCGCGAAGCTCTGGAGCGACTGGAGTCCAACAATCCCGCGCTGACCACACTCTCTGCGCCTGGTTGGGTGCCGGATCGTGAAGCGACTTTGCGGCTTCGGCAGGAGTTGCTGGAGGCCCGGGCAAGAGCTGCCGGCGGCCCGCTGCCCTCGCCCGGTGGTCAGGGAGCGACTTCGAGTGGCAGTGGCGAACTGCCGGGTGGCGGCAGGCTGGAGAGGCCGCTGGGCATTCCCAGGGACTGGCAGGCGATTCTGTCGCGGAAGGGTGGAGGTGTAACCTATGTCAATCCCAACAACGAACATGACCACATAAGGGTCATGCCAGGAGATCCCAACAGTCCGTATCCCAATCAACAGCGTCCGTATGTGATCGATCGAAATTGGGGCGCGCTGCAAGATCGAAATGGCCAACGCGTCGGAGGCTCTAATCCTCGCAAAGAACCCGACGCGCATATTCCCTACGATACATATTTCTTCTGGAGGTAAAAAATGGCACTCGACAAGAAGATCTGGCTGAACGACGCCTACGAAATCCTTGGCTCGATTGCCGATCAAGATTTTCTGCGAGACGCATGGTCCGGGAAGAGCAGG
>SCVT01000070.1 GCA_004296815.1 Reyranella sp.
CGACGAGTCGGGTGCCGCGCACGAGCTGCACTTCCTCGACCTCCCGGACGAGACCTGCCGGCAGCGGCTCAGGGCGCGCAACGCGGCGGGCGAACATCCCTACCAGGCGAGCGATGCCGAGTTCGATCTGTTCACGAAATACTTCGTCGCACCTCAGGCCGATGAAGGCTTCAATGTGGTGACGCACAGGGGATGACCGCCAGCGCGCAACCCGGCCGACGACGCCATCGTTCAGCCATGGTGACCTTCGAAGGTGAGCCATGACCGAGACCCTGGAGCGCGTGAAGAAGATCGTCGACGAGCATCTCGGCTCTGCGCGCGGGCCGATCACCGAGACGTCACGGTTCGTGGAAGACCTCGGCGCCGACAGCCTCGACACGGTCGAGCTGGCGATGGCGTTCGAGGACGCCTTCCAGATCGAGATCTCGGATGCGGAGGCCAAGCAGCTCCTGACGGTGGGCGATGCGGTGGCCCATATCGAGAGGCAGCCGAAGGTCGTGCAGAAGCCGCGGCGTCTGAAGCGGGCCTAGCGCTGCAAGCAACGCCGCGACCCCAAAAAGCGAAGGGGCGGTCCTGAAATGGACCGCCCCCGCCGGCAAAACTCAGAATGGACAGCTTGCGAAAAATATTCGTCTCGAAAAATCGACTTCTTCAAATCCGGACCTGGGTGTCCAGTACGCCGATCCTAATCGGTCGGCGCGGGCGCGGCACGATGGCTTCATGTGTCATTTGATTTGTCGCAGGTTGTGAACGCAGTTGGCGGGTTCGTTTCCGCCTGACTGAACATTGATTGACGTGAAGCGACACCGAGCGGCGCTCTCGAACATTGCTTCGCAATGTTCTGCCGCTCAACGGGCGAGCCTACGGCTCGCCCCTGAACCCGTTCACGATGGGATAGCGCCGTTCCTTGCTCACGTTGCGTGAGGTGATCTTCACGCCGGGCGGGGCCTGGCGGCGCTTGTATTCGGCGTTCTCGAGCAGGCGCCAGATGCGGTCGACGACCTTGGGGTCGTGGCCCTCCTTCGCCAGCGCCGCGGTGTCGAGGTCGCGCTCGATCAGGCCCTTCAGGATGGCGTCGAGCACCGGATAGGGCGGCAGCGAGTCGGAGTCCTTCTGGTCGGGCCGCAGCTCGGCCGAAGGCGGCTTGTCGATGATGCGCGGCGGGATGACCGTGCCCTTCCGGCCCATCGCGCCCACCGGCAGGTGCGCGTTGCGCCAGCGGCAGAGCTCGAACACCGTGGTCTTGTAGACGTCCTTCAGGACGTTGAAGCCGCCGTTCATGTCGCCGTAGAGCGTGGCGTAGCCCACCGCCATCTCCGACTTGTTCCCCGTGGTCACCACCATGCCGCCGAGCTTGTTGGAGACGGCCATCAGCGCCACGCCGCGGGCGCGCGCCTGGATGTTCTCCTCGGTGACATCCTCGGCCCTGTTTCCGAACAGCGGCGTCAGCATGGTGCGGAACGCCTCCATGGCCGGGCCGATGTTCACGATGTCGTAGCGGATGCCCAGTGCCTTCGCGCAGGCCTCGGCGTCCTCCAGCGAGTCCCGGCTGGTGTAGGGCGAGGGCATCATGATGGCGTGCACGCGATCAGGCCCCAGCGCGTCGGCCGCGACCGCCGCGGTGATCGCCGAATCGACGCCGCCGGAGAGGCCGATGACGACCGAGGGGAAGCCCGTCTTGTTCACATAGTCGCGCAGACCCAGCACCATCGCCTGGTAGATCGACTCGATGTCGCTCAGCTCCGGCGCGATCGGGCCGGGCTCGATCTCCCAGCCCCTTCCATTGCGGCGGAACTCGACCGTCGTCACCTGCTCGGCGAAGGAGGCGAGCTTCACCTTGAGCGCGCGATCGGCGCCCAGCGCGAACGAGCCGCCGTCGTAGACGACCTCGTCCTGGCCGCCGACCTGGTTGAGGTAGACGAACGGCAGGCCGCTCTCGACCACGCGCTTGACGCCGAGCTGCACCCTGATGTCGGTCTTGCCGACCTCGTAGGGCGAGGCGTTGGGCACCAGCAGGATCTCGCCGCCGGTCTCGGAGATGCATTCCACGACATCCGGCGTCCACACATCCTCGCAGATCGGCACGCCGATGCGCACGCCGCGGAAGACCAGCGGACCCGGCATGGGGCCTGCCGCAAAGACACGCTTGTCGTCGAACACGCCGTAGTTCGGCAGGTCGACCTTGTAGCGCTTGCCGACGATCTCGCCTTTGTCGAGCGCGACGATGGCGTTGTAGAGCTTGCCGTCCTCGTGCCACGGCGTGGTGACGAACAGCGCCGGGCCGCCGTCCCGCGTGTCGGCGCGCAGCGCTTCCACGGCCTCGCGGCAGCGTTCCTGGAAGGCGGGCTTCAGCACCAGGTCCTCCGGGAAGTAGCCCGCCAGCACCAGCTCGGGAAACAGCACCAGGTCGGCGCCTTGTGCCTTGGCCTCGGCGCGCGCCGCCCGCACCTTGGCGAGATTGCCGGCGACGTCGCCGACCTTGGGGTTGAGCTGGGCCAGGCCCACCTTGAGGGAGTCGGTCATTGCGGGCCGATATTGGCCGCTTTGGACACCGAACGCACGCCGCCTGCCGGCCGCGCCGGATGTTTCTTCACCATCGCACACCTTTCAATCGAACGGGAACGTCGACTAGGCTGTCGCACTCACGCTGGGAACGATCCGACATTCGCACTCCTGAAGGAGCGGTCGCATGTTTCACACGCAACTCGAGTCTCTCCATCGCCTTCGCCGGATCGTGCCGGTGGCTCTCCTCGCCGCCGTCGGCATCGCCGCCGGGCAGGCCCGCGGTCAGACGTGGGATCATGCCCACGGTGATCCCGCCAACACCGGCTTCATCGACACACGGACGGCGCCGGCCACGGCTCCTGTCCGCGTCGTGGGCGGGCTCGGATTTTCCGCGCCGGGCTCGGGACCCGTGATCGGCCCCGACGGCACGGTCTATGTCGGCAACAGCACGGGCGAGCTGCGTGCCTTCCATCCGAACGGCGACCTGAAGTGGCGGACGAGCCTTCCCGGCCGCGGCATCGTCGCGTCGCCGGCCATCGGACGGGATGGCGCGATCTACGTCATCGGCGTGATGACCGCGCGCGATCATCGCGGAAACCTCCTGCGGCTGATCAACCAGGGCGAGCTGTACCGCATCGATCCCAACGCCGGCTCGCTCTACTGGATGGCGCCCTTCCCCGGTACGCGCGAAGCCGGAACCGCGGCGACGACCGCCTCGCCCACGATCTGGCGTTCCGGCAACGCCCAGGTCGTGATGTTCCCGGTGCTGCATCCGCTGGGCAGCCTGCGCATCCTCGCCTATTCGATCGGCGGCCAGCTCCTCCACGAGCAGATCGTGCCGACCAGGACGGTGCCACCGATCACCTCCGAGGGGGTGAGCCTTTGCGACATCTTCTGCGTCGACAACTGGTTCGGCCTCAATCGCCGCCGCGACCCGGAACGACCGGACGTCGGAGACCTGCCGGCCAAGCTCGAGGGGCCGCTGCCGAGCCTGGGAGTCTATTCCCCCGGCGGCGCCGGCGCGCCCGTCGTCGTGGTGGCCGACGACGATCGCCACATCGTGGGCTACGCGTTCACACCCAACGAAGGGTTCCGCGAAGTCTTCCGTCGCCACCTCGCCAGCGGCTCCGTGAAGATGTCGTCGCCGGTGTTGCTGCGCGATGGCCATTCCGCGATCGCGGCGAAGGCCGGCGATCAGGCCTGGCTGTTGTTCGGCGGCCCCAACGCGGCGCACGTGCCCGAGATCAAGGTGCCGCTGGGAGCGGCGACGCCCACCCTGACGGCCGACGGCCGGCTGATCACCGTGACCCGCGCCGGCGGCAGCACCGAGGCACGCATCGCTTCGCCGGCCGCGGCACCTCGCCCGGTCCAGTTCAACGGCGAGTCGGTGGCGCCGGCCGCCGCGTCCTGCAGCCATGTCTTCGTGTCCACGGAAAGCGCGCTCTACACGCTGGACGCGACGAGCCTGCAGATCGTGGCCAGCCATTCGTGGCGCGGCGGCGGTCTCTCCTCGCCGGCCATCGCAGCGAGCGGCACCGTCTACGCCCTCGCCGGTGGAACGCTGTCGATCTTCCGCGGTCCCCCCGGCCCGCCGCCGACGACCGCCTTCACCTGCACGCGGCCCGGCACAAACCCCACGTCGGGCGGCACGACTGGAGGTCCCGGCGGCGGCCCTGGTGGCGGCCCCGGTAGTGGTGGCGTCGCGCCGCGCTGACGCGCAACGATGGGCCGTGGCTGCCGTTGCGGTGGGTCGACCGATCCATCCGCCAAGGAGATCACGTGGCCAAGCTGATCGCGATCGTCCTCGTGGGCACTCTCGCCGTGGCCTGCTCCTACAAGGAAGAGCGCGTCGTGGCCCCGGCCAGCACGCCCCCGTCACGACGCGCTAGTCGCGCCGGCGCAACCTCGATTCTCGCCGCCCGTTGTAGCGGGGATCGAGGAGGCGCAGATGGGCTTGCTGGACATTCTCGGAGGATCGCGCGGGCGCGGGCCCGCCTCGCCACTGGCCATGGCCCTGCTGGGC
>SCVT01000641.1 GCA_004296815.1 Reyranella sp.
CCTGCTGCACCAGGATGCGCTGCTGCGCCAACGCGTCCTCGACCTGCTGGAACGCCGTCAGCACGGTCTGGCGATAGGTGGCGACGGTGGCGTCGTAGTTGGCGCGGGCGCCCTCGACCTGCGCCTTGACCGCGCCGCCGTCGAGGAACGTGCCGGCGAGCTGCGGCCCGACCGACCAGGTCGCGTTGGCGATCTGCAGCAACGAGCCGATGCCGCCGCTCACGAAGCCGATGGTCGCGCCCAACGATATCTGCGGATAGTAGGCGCCCATGGCGACGCCGATCTGCGCGTTGGCCGAGGCCATCGAGCGCTCGGCCGAGGCGATGTCCGGCCGGCGCTCGAGCAGGCTCGACGGGATGCCGGCCTCGACGCCCGGTACGGTGATCTGCGTGCGCTCCGGCTCGATGGTGACCTCCGACGGCACCTTGCCCATCAAGAGCGCGATCGCATGCTCCAGCAGCGCACGGTTGATGCTCTCGTTCACGAGCTGGGCGCGGGTCTGCTCGTACTGCGTCTGAGCCTGCACGAGGTCGACGCGGCTCACGATGCCGGCATCGACCTGGTTCTGCGCGATCTGCATGGATCGGGCATAGGCGGCGACCGTGGCCTCGTAGAGCCGCTTGCGGTCGTCGGAGACGCGCAGCCCGAAATAGTTGGTCGCAAGGTCGGCCTGGGCCGAGAGCCGGGCATTGGCGAGATCGGCGTCGCTCGCCTGCGCGGCGGCCGAATCGGCCTCGATCTGGCGGCGCAGGTTGCCCCAGATGTCGATCTCCCAATTGAAGGTGGCGCCGCTCGTGTACTGGCCCTGCGAGGAGTCGGACCGGACGATCGTGGTGGTGGTGCCGCTCGTGCCGCGCTGGCCGCCGGTGCCGGTCTGGGCCGCGCCGCCGGTGCCGGTGATGCTGGGGAATAGCGCAGCGGTGTCCTGGCGGACCAGCGCACGGGCGCGGCGGTAGTTGGCCTCGTAGAATTTCAGGTTCTGGTTGGAGATGTTCACTTGCGCCGCCAGCCGGTCGAGCGTCGGGTCGCCGTAGACCTGCCACCAGCGGCCGCGGTCGGCATTGTCGCGCGGATCGGCAGGACGGAACGCGGCGGCGATGCCGCTGACCGGTGCCGCCTCCTTGTACTCGGGCGCCGGCGGATTGGCCGGCGGCGCGCGCTGGTAATCCGGCCCGACGAGACAGCCCGACAGCAACAAGGCAAACGGGAACAACACAACGGTACGCTTCATGCCGGAGCCCCTGCGCCGCTACCGGAGCTCCCCATCGCGCGCGCGATGCGGCTCGGCCGGTCGCGGTCGCGCCGGCGGAAGCGGTCGAGGTAAAGGTAGATCACCGGCGTGGTGTAGAGCGTGAGGATCTGGCTCACGATCAGGCCGCCGATGATGGAAATGCCGAGCGGGCGCCGGAGCTCGGCGCCATCGCCGTAGCCCAGCGCCAGCGGCAGCGCGCCGAGGATCGCCGCCATCGTCGTCATCAGGATGGGGCGGAAGCGCAGAAGCGCCGCCTGGTGGATCGCGACGGAGGGGTCGAGCCCTTCGTTCCGCTCCCGGTCGAGCGCCACGTCGATCATCATGATGGCGTTCTTCTTCACGATGCCGATCAGCAGCAGCACGCCGATCATGGCGATGATGCTGAACTCCACCTTCGAGAACTGCAGTG
>SCVT01000642.1 GCA_004296815.1 Reyranella sp.
CCCAACAAGGGCGGCCTGCTGCGCCTGCTCAACGTCGATATCGGCCTGATCCTGCACGGCGAGCAGCACTTCGAGTACTACGCACCGGTCGTCGTCGGCGACAAGGTCACCTGCCAGGAGAAGGTCGTCGACATCTACGACAAGAAGGGCGGCGCGCTGTGGTTCGTCGTCCAGGAGATGGAGATGAAGGACCAGACGGGCAAGCTGGTGGCCAAGGGCCGCGGCGTCACCGTCGTGCGCAACCCCGACGCAGCGAAGAAGTGAGGGAGGGACCCATGACAACCGCTCCGAAGTTCAGCGATATCAAGGTCGGCGACGAGCTCAAGCCGCTCGTCCTGCCGCCGGTCAGCCGCCACCAGCTCGCGCTCTATTGCGGGGGCTCGGGCGACCACAATCCCATCCACGTCGATTTGGACTTCGCCAAGAAGTTCGGTTTCAAGGACGTCTTCGCGCACGGCATGCTGTCGATGGCCTTCCTCGGCCGCCTCGTCACCTCGTGGGTGCCGCAGAAGCAGGTCCGCGGGCTCGGCACGCGCTTCACCTCGATCACCTGGGTCGGCGACGTCATCACGGTGAGCGGCAAGGTCACCGGCAAGCGCGAGGCGAACGGCGAGAAGCTGGTCGACCTCGAGGTCAGGTGCACCAACCAGAGCGGCCAGGACACGCTGCAGGGCAGCGCCACTGTGGCGCTGGCGTAAGACGGGAATCAGGAGAACGACATGGGGCAGATGGATGGCAAGGTGGCGATCGTCACCGGCTCGGGCCGCGGCATCGGCAAGGAGATCGCGCTGCGCCTGGTGCGCGACGGCGCCAAGGTGGTGATCAACGACATCGACGACGCGCCGGCCAAGGAGACAGTGGCCGAGATCATCAAGATGGGCGGCAAGGCCGTGGCCTGCAACGGCGACGTCGCCAAGCCCGATTTCGGCGACCGTATCGTCAAGACGGCGGTCGACGCCTTCGGCGACTGCCACGTGGTCGTGAACAACGCCGGCTACACCTGGGACTCGGTCATCCAGAAGATGAGCGACGAGCAGTGGTACGCCATCCTCGACGTCCACCTGACGGCGCCGTTCCGCGTTCTGCGCGCCTTCCAGCAGCACTTCAAGACGGCGGTCGAGAAGGAGCGTGCCGAGGGCAAACGCATCGTGCGCAAGGTCGTGAACATCTCGTCGACCTCGGGCGTCAACGGCAATGCCGGCCAGTCCAACTACTCGGCAGGCAAGGCTGGCATCGTTGGTCTGACCAAGACGCTGGCCAAGGAGTTCGGCCGCTACGACGTCACCGTGAACGCCGTGGCCTTCGGCTACATCCAGACGCGCCTCACCCAGCCGCTCAGCCAGGGCGATGCCGGCGAGATCGAGGTCCAAGGCCGCAAGGTCAAGGTCGGCGTGCAGGGCGGCCGCATCGCCGCCATGAACCAGATGATCCCGCTCGGCCGCGGCGGCCTGCCCGAGGAGGCGGCCGGCTCGGTCTACCTCTTCTGCAGCCCCGACAGCGACTATGTCAGCGGCCAGTGCCTGGTGGTGAACGGCGGGCTATAAAAGTGGCCTGACGGCAGACGGACTGAAGGGCGGCCCACAGGCCGCCCTTTTTCTCACGTGCGCTTCCGAAGGTAGGATGGCGTATGGCGTTTGGCTCCCTCGAGGTCGGCATCGTCGGTTGCGGTGTCGCCGGGCAGGCTGCTGCGAGTTTCCTCGCCGCGGCCGGCCATCGCGTCACCGTCATGGAGCGCTTCCGGCAGGCCGGGCCGGTCGGCGCGGGCCTGCTGCTGCAGCCCACCGGCCTCGCCGTCCTGCGCGCGTTGGGCCTGGAGGAGGCGGCGCTGGCCGGCGGCGCGCGCATCGACGGCCTGCTCGGGCTCAACCAGTACGGCACGACCGTCCTCGATCTGGCCTATGGCGACCTGCACCCCGCCGCGTTCGGCCTGGGCATCCGCCGGTCCGCGCTGTTCGACCTGCTGCATGGCCGGCTGCTCACCTCCGGCGCGCGCCTATTGACCGGCCTGGACATCGTCGACGTCGAACGCGACGGGCCGCGCGCGCTGGCCGTCGATGCGGGTGGCGGCCGCCATGGTCCGTTCGATCTGCTGGTCGTGGCCGATGGCGCGCATTCGCACCTGCGCGATCGCCTGATGCCCGAGGCCTGGGCACCGCTCTATCCCTGGGGCTGCATCTGGGCCACCGCGCCCGACATCACGGGCCTCGGCGCGCCGCGCCTGCTGCAGCAGCGTTTCGCCGGCTCGCGGCAGATGATGGGCGTGCTGCCGGTGGCGCGGGACGCCGTGACGATGTTCTGGAGCCTGCCGGCAGCGGCGCTCGAGCAGGACCAGCCGATCGATCTCGAGACGGTGCGCTGGCAGGCATTGAAGCTGTGGCCGCGGGCGGCGGCCCTGATCGAGCGCGCCGTCGACGACAATGCCTTCGTGCGCGCGACTTACCGGGACGTCTGGCTGCCACGCTGGAACGACGGTCCGGTCCTGTTCATCGGCGACGCCGTCCACGGCACCAGCCCGCAACTGGGGCAGGGCGCCAATCTCGGCCTGCGCGATGCCTATGCGCTCGACGCTTCCTTGCGTGATGCGAGCGACCTGAAGGCGGCCCTGTCGCTGTTCACGCGCCGGCGCCGGCCGGCCAGTCGCTTCTATCGCCAGGCCAGCCGTCTGCTGACACCGTTCTTCCAGTCCGACGGGGCGGCGCTGGCCATCCTGCGCGACCTCACGCTGCGCCACGCCTGCTATGCACCGATGACGGGATCGATGATGGCCGCCACGCTCGCCGGGCTGCGCCGCGGCTGGCTGTCGAGCGACGGGCTCGACAAGGACGGACGCTTCGTCCTCTAGCCGCGTGATAGCGCCGCCCAGCGCCCGGGCGTCACGCCGAAGCGGGCGGCGAAGTGGCGGGTCAGGTGGCTCTGGTCGGCGAAGCCTGCGGCGGCCGCGGTCTCCGAGAGTGCCGCGCCGTCGGCGATCATGGCCTGTGCGCACATCAGGCGGCGGCCGACCTGGAAGCGGTGCGGCGAGGTGCCGAAGGCGTGCCGAAAGTGGCGGGCCAGCGCGAAGCGGTCGAGGCCGCTGACGCGTTCGAGCTCGTCCGATCCCACGGTGCGGTGCGCTTCGGCCACCAGGAAGTCCCGCGCGCGTGTGACGGCGCGCAGGGCGACGGCGCGCCTCTTCTGCCGGCGGGCACCATCACCGCGCCGCTCCAGCAGCTCGGCCATGCGCCCGACGGTCGCGTCGGCGGCGAGCGGCTCCAGCGCCTGCGGAAAGTCGAGGAACGCCTCGTCGACGATCTCGGCCATCGCGGCGTCGTCCGCCACCACCTCAGGCACGAAGGGCGGGCTGGCGCCGTCCAGCGCCCGCGAGACCGCGGCCGGATCGAGGTAGAGCATGCGGTAGGCGAAGGTGCCGCCTTCGCCGGCATGGCCGTCGTGCAACTCGTCGGGATGTAGCACCAGGATCTGCCGGGCGCGGCTGGCGCGCAGGCTGCCGCGATAGTGAAACTGCTGCACGCCGTAAAGGGTGAGCCCGATTCCATAGGTCTCGTGCCGGTGCGGATCGTAGGCATGGCCGCCGAAGCGCGCGGCGAGGCGCTGCAGGCCGGCGGTGGGGCGATCGAGACGGATGCGGTCGGAAGTCATGCACGAATGTTCAAGACGGGCGGTCCACCATGCCCGATATGGGGTGCATGATCTACGAGACCAAGACCGCCCTCGTCATGCGCCGGGACCTCGCCGCCTGGCAGATGGCCAATGTCGCCGCCTTCCTGGCCGGCGGCCTCGCCGGCACCCATGCCCACATGATGGGCGAGCCCTACCGCGACGGCGCGGGGCGGGGCTACACCGCGCTGATCCGCGAGCCGGTGTTCGTCTATGGCGGCACGCTCGAGGAGCTGCGCCGCACCCACCAGCGGGCACTGTCGCGCGAGCTGGTGCCGGCGATCTACATCGAGCCGATGTTCACCACGACGAACGACGCCGACAATCGCGCCGCGGTCGCCGCGGCGCCGGCCGATGCGCTGGACTTCGTCGGCATCGCCGTGCACGGGCCGCGCAAGACGATCGACAAGGTCGTGAACGGCCTCAAGTTCCTGTCCTAGGCCTGAACAGGATCAGGCCCGACGCCAGCAGGTTCAGCGCCATGCAGACGGCGAGCGGCACGCCGTAGCCGCCGAAGCCGTCGCGCAGCACGCCCAGCAGGCCCGGACCGAAGGCGTAGAGGATCTGCACGATGGCGGTCGAGAGCGCGACGATCGCCGGGAACTCGTCGGACGTGTACTCGCGCTGCACGATCAGCGGCGACAGGGTGATGTTGTTGCCCACCGAGAAGCCGTAGACGGCGCAGGCGCCATAGACCACGAGCGGCTGCTCGGCATAGGCGAGCACGGCGATGGCGCCGACTTGCACCAGGAACGAGATCGCCGAGGCGGCGCGCGGATCGAGCCGGTCGATGACGAAACCCAGCACAACCCGCCCGACCAGCGCCATAACCGCGTTGATGCCGACCGCGAGGCCGGGATCGATGCCGCTGCGCCCGGCCGTCAGCGGCACGAGATGGGTGAGGAAGCCGACTTGCGAGACCAGCACGAAGGCGAAGGGCGCGGAGATGCTCCAGAAGCGCCACTGCCTGAGCGGCGCCAACCGGCTCTGCCGGATCGCGGGCGGCTTGGGCGACAGCGGCCCCTTGCGCACGAACAGCGCGACCGCGCCGCCGGCTACCATGATGCCGATGGCGACCAGCAGGCGCTCGGCGTCGGCGAAGCCCAGGCGCGGGATCGCGGCGAGCAGGGCCGGCGCCACGACCAGGCCCGCGACCGTGGCGCCGCTCAGCGCGAGGTTTAGCGCCAGGCCGCGCTTGCGGTCGAACCACTGGCCGATCGTGGTGGCGATCGGTGCCACGCTGGTGGCGTTCCACCCTGGCGCCATGACGAGGTAGAGCGCCACGAGCTGCCACGGCTCGGTGACCGACGGCAGCAGCATCAACGCCGTCGCCGTGACGAAGAGGCCGGCCAAAAAGACCGTGCGCGGCCCAAAACGGCCGATCGCCTCGGCGATGCGCGGGAGAAGAAGGGCGCCCAGAACGTAGTGGGCCGTCACCACCGAGGAGATGAAGCCAGTCGACCAGCCGTGCGCCTTCTGCAGTTCCACCAGATAGGTACCGTGGGCATAGAAGCCGAAGCCCCAGGAGAAGACGGCGGACAGGAAGCAGGCGAAGACGACCCGCCAGGCGGCCGGCGACGTATCGGCGCCTAGGGGCGACGACATCGGCGGTGCGGTCAGGAGCGGCTGACGTGCGCCGAGACGCAGCGCCAGCCGTCGGCCTGGAGCTGCCAGTCGTCGGTGTACCAGCCGGCCCCCTGGCTGCCGTCGGGCTTGATGTAGCGCGTGCGGGCGTGGATGACGGCGAAGTCGCCCAGCAGGCGAACCTTCACGTCGTGCTCTTTGATGTCCTTCACCACCGAGCCGCGCCCGATCTGCGCCAGGAAGGCCGCGCGGTCGAGCCGCGTGCCGTCGGGATTGATGTTGCAGAAATCCTGCGCGAGATGGGCGTCGAACCAGGCCACGTCGGCCTGGTCGACCGAGCGTACGTAGGCGCTGTTGAGCGTCTCGAGTTCGGCGAGATGGCGTTCGCGGCTCATGCGTTGCCCTCGACCACCTTCTCGTTGAGCTGCGAGAAGGAGCTGGTCCAGCCCTCCTGGTGGCTGCGGCAGTATTCGTCGGAGTGGAAGTCGGCCTGGGTGAAGCTCACTTCCGTCCGGCCGTCCTGCTCCGTGAAAGTCACGGTGACGACGGTGGTCGGCGTCAGCGTGCCGTTGGCGCGCACCCAGGAATGGGTGAAGACCAGCCGCTCGGGCGCTCGGATCTCGCGGTAGGTGCCGACCTCGGTCTGCACTGCGCCGGTCTCCTCCTCGCGGATGCACATGCGCCAGGCGCCGCCTTCGCGCAGGTCGAGCGCGCAGGACAGCAGGCTGAAGCCGCGCGGCGCCCACCACAGCTTCATGCGCTCCGGCTCGACGAAGGCGCGGAAGACTAGGGCGCGGGGCGCCTGCAGCACGCGGTTCAGCGTGAACTCGCGGCGCAGCGGAAGGGCTTGCTCACTTGCTCTTGCGGGCATGGCTGCGTGTCCTCTTCTTGGCGGGCTTGGCCGACTGCGCCTCCAGCAGGTAGGCCTCGAGCTGGTCGAGCCGCTGCTCCCAAAACCGCCGGTAGGTCGCGACCCAGTCGGAGACCTCGTGCAGGGGCTCGGCGGCGAGGCGGCAGGGGCGGCGCTGCGCCTCGCGACCGCGCGCGATCAGGCCGGCGCGCTCCAGCACCTTGAGATGCTTCGAGACGGCGGGCAGCGACATGTCGAACGGTTCGGCGAGGTCGCCGACCGAGGTCTCACCGAGAGTGAGGCGCGCCAGGATGGCCCGGCGCGTCGGGTCGGCGAGCGCGGAGAAGGTCAGGCTGAGACTGTCGGCGGGCTGCGTCATGGCGAGCTTCTTTATTGTTAACCGTTGGGTAAAATAGAATGCGGACGTCCGCCGCTGTCAAGCAGCGCGCTCCGCTAGGCGAGGAAAAGTCGGGCGCCGACCGGCAGGGTGCGGGCCTTCTCTAGCCCTTCCATGGTCGTGCGATAACCGAGCTCGATCGCGGCGTCGAAGCTCGTCCAGTCGAGCAGGTCGATGTGGTTCATCGGCGGCACAATCAGCATCTCGGACGCGCCGCGATCCTCGGCTGCCCGCGCCGTGCTGGCAACCAGCGCCGAACGCAGCAGGATGCGCACGATCGACGGGATGGGCAGCGTCTCATTGCGGTTCCAGACGAGGCGGCGGAAGAACTGCCAGGCCGACCACGGCTCCTCGACGCCGGCACCTGCGGCCAGCGCACCGCCGGTGTCGATGTCGACCCCGATGGTGACGCCGCGTCCCAGCCGGCGCATCGTCCGAACCGGGAAATTGTCGATGACGCCCCCGTCGACATGGACCTCGCCGGCGTCGTTGAACGGCGGCAGCACGCCCGGAATCGAGACCGAGGCGCGCAGCCAGCGCCACAGCCGGCCCACCGTATGGATGTCGGCGTTCGAGGTCGTGAGGTTGGCGGTTACGCAGTAGAAGGGAAGGATCAGGTCCTCGATGTCTTTCTCGCCGAATGCCGCGCGCAGCAGTCGCGTCACCCGCCGGCCGGAGAACAGCGAGATCAGCGGCAGGGTGTAGTCGCTCAGCGGGTTGGCCTCGACGAAGGCCTTGCGGAAGCGCTCGTCGAGCTCCTGGTTGTTCCAGCGCGAGGCGACGCCCGCCGCGACGATCGCCCCCATGCTGGTGCCGCCCACAAGGTCGATCGGCACGCCGCACTCGCGCAGGGCCTTCACGACGCCGATATGCGTGAAGGCGCGCGCGCCGCCGCCTGCCATCACGACGCCCACCGCATGGCCGGTCAGCAGCCGGGCGAGCCGGTCGATGTCGGCGTGGATGTCGATGCGGACATGATGGTGGTGGCCGTAGAGGCCGCCGGCCAGCAGGG
>SCVT01000643.1 GCA_004296815.1 Reyranella sp.
TTTGGCGGAGGAACCCCATGCAGCGGCTCAAGTTCGGCGCCTTCCTGGCGCCCCACCATCCGATCGGCGAGAACCCGACCCTGCAGTTCCGCCGCGACCTCAAGTTCGTCGAGCATCTCGACGAGCTGGGCTACGACGAATTCTGGTGCGGCGAGCACCATTCCTCGGGCTGGGAGATGATCGCCTCGCCCGAGATGTTCCTGGCCGCCGCCGGCGAGCGCACAAAGCGCATCATGCTGGGCACCGGCGTGATCTCGCTGCCCTACCACCATCCCTACAACGTCGCGCAGCGCATGGTGCAGCTCGACCACATGACGGGCGGCCGCGCGATCTTCGGCTCGGGCCCCGGCGCGCTGCCGTCCGACGCCCATACGCTGGGCATCGACCCGATGCTGCAGCGCGACCGTCAGGACCATGCGATCGGCGTCATCCGCCGCCTGTTCAAGGGCGAGCGCGTCACCGACAAGACGGACTGGTACACGATGCAGGATGCGGCGCTGCAGCTCCTGCCGCTGCAGGAGGATATGGAGTTCGTCGTCGCCTCGCAGATCAGCCCGTCGGGCATGACGCTGGCCGGCAAGTACGGCATCGGCATCATCTCGCTGGGCTCGATGTCCGACCAGGGCCTGCTGTCGCTGCCGACCCAGTGGGGCTTCGCCGAGAGTGCCGCCAAGAAGGCGGGCACCAAGGTCGACCGAAAGAACTGGCGCGTGCTGCTCTCCTGGCACATCGCCGAGACCCGCGAGAAGGCGCGCGAGGAGGCCAAGCACGGCCTGCTGCGCTGGCACAACGAGTACATCACCGGCACGCTCCAGCGGCCGGGCTCGACGCCCTTCGCCAATGCCGACGAGGCGGTCGATAAGACCGCCTTCATGGACGGCTCGGCCTCGGTGATCGGCACGCCCGACGACCTCGTGAAGGTGATCAAGGACGTCCACGCCAAGTCGGGCGGCTTCGGCACGGTGGTGGGCTTCGTCCACGACTGGGCCAACCCCGAGAACACGATGCGGAGCTGGGACCTGGTGGCGCGCTACGTCGTGCCGGAGATCAACGGCTACGTGGCCAAGCTCCGCGAATCGCAGAAGTTCCTGATCGACAACCGCGGCGTGTTCGACCGCGCGGGCCAGGCCATCATGGCCAAGATCATGGAGAACAAGGACGCGGCCGAAGCGCTCAAGGTCACCGACTCGCCGCGCTTCGCGGCGGCCTCGGCCTCGGTCCCGAAGCTGGAGAAGAAGGCGGGGTAGGGCGCGCCTTCAGGTCTGCTGCTGACGCCAGACGAAGATCGAGCTCATCGTGTAGTTGAAGGTGGCGCCGACGAGGACGCCGGCGATGCCGGCGAGCCACCACTCCTCGTTGACCTCGAACATCCAGGACGCGATGCCGATGTTGGCGATCGCGCCCACGCTGCACACCGCATAGAACTTCAGCAGGCCGACCAGCACGGCGCCGCCGCGCAGCTTCATGTCGCTGTAGGTCAGCAGGTTGTTGACCGCGAAGTTCGAGGTCATGGCGATCAGCGTGGCGATCGTCTGCGCGACGTCGAAGGCGAGGCCGAGCGACAGCCCCAAGCCGAGCGCGGCGAGGTGAACGCACACGCCCGTCGAGCCCACGATCATGAACGACAGGAAGCGCACCGAGATCGCGCCGCCGGTCAGGCGATGAATCAGCAGGCCCGCGAAGTCGAGCATCGCGCGGACGTCGAACTTGGAGAGGCCCTGCTCGCGCGTGCGGAAATGGAACGGCACCTCGGCCACGCGCACCTTGCCGTCGGTGCTGGCCAGCAGGTCGAGCAGGATCTTGAAGCCCGAGGGGATCAGCCGCGGCGCCGCTACCTCGAACACCTCGCGCTTCAGCGCGAAGAAGCCGCTCATCGGGTCGGAGACCTGGCGGCCGATCAG
>SCVT01000071.1 GCA_004296815.1 Reyranella sp.
TGCGCAATTTGCTGGGCAGCGCGCGTCTCGGCGACGCCGAGGTGCGGGAAACCTACGGTGCCGCCGCCGAACGCGTGATCGAGGGACCTGCCGGATCCGGTTTCCTGGAAGACACCTCGTGCTATCACAAGGCGCTAGCGCCCGTGTCGGCCGACCGGCTCATGCTCCAGTTCCGCTATCAATAATGGCCCGGTCGTGATTCCCGCGCTTGGCTTCGGCACGGCCGCCATCATGGGCCGTGTTTCACGGCGGCAGGGCGAAGCAGCGCTCGAGCGGGCGCACGCCGCCGGCATCCGGCATTTCGACACGGCGCGATCCTACGGCTGGGGCGAGGCCGAACGCGTCGTGGGCAGCGTGCTCGGCCGCCATGCCCGCGAGGAACTCCACATCGTCTCCAAGTGCGGCATCGTGCCGGTTCGCCCCTCGCCGCTCCTGAGCGCGGCCAAGTCGGCTGCGCGCTGGGCTCTCGCCCTGGCGCCCGGTCTCAAGACGCAAGTCGCGCGCGCGGCAGGCGCCGGCGGCTTCCAGCCGACCCGCACCTACGATCTCGACGTCCTGGCCGGCAGCCTCACGACCAGCCTCGCCGAGTTGGGCGTGTCGTACCTCGACGACTTCCTGCTGCACAATTTCGTGCCCGAAGCGCCCGGCGTCGAGGAGGTCGCGCAGTGGTTCAAGACCTTGAAGCGCCACGGCACGATCCGGCGCTATGGCTTCTCGGTGGAAGGCGATCTGCACCAGGGGCTGGAATTCCTCGCCGGCAAGGACCTGCTGGCCGGCGCCGTCGTCCAGGTTCCGGTGAGCGAGGCCCTTTTCAGCCTGCCGCAGGCGTGGCGCGGCGTGCGCTTCATCGCCCACTCGCCCTTTTCATTCCTGCGCCGGCAGAGCGAAAGCGGCGGCAGGATCGCGACCCTGTCCGACCTGTTGCAGGCGCTGGGCGAGGCCTGCGCCTGCGATGCGCTCGTCTGCTCGATGTTCAGCGCCGATCATCTCCGGGAAAACGTGGCGGCGTGGAAGGCCTCTGCCTAGAACAGCAGCCGCCTCAGGCCCACCGCCGCCATCTCGAGCCTGTCGGAAATCCCGTAGGGATAGACGTTGGTGCGCACCATCCATTTGTTGGTGGCGAGGCGCGCTAGTCCGTAGAGCCGTTCCTTCAGCCGCGCCGACACATAAGCGAGGCGGCTGCCTTCGCAGTACTGCGGCAGGAAATGGAGCGGGCCGGCCAGGTTGTCGGCCCGGTGCTCCCCCGCGCGTCGCATGCCGTGCGCGCCATGCTCGGGATTGGCCTTCCCGCCGTGCTCGCCATAGTGCTTCATCGGCATGAAAGCATGGCAGCCGCGGCCCATGGCCGACCACTGCAGCAACGCGTCGAAGGAAAAGTAGTCCCTGGGATCGCGCGCCGACATCTCGGCGTCGAACCAGTCGCAGAGCGCCTGGGCGACGCGGGCATTGACGACATAGGCGACCAGGGGCGAGGTGTGGCAGCAGAGATATTTCTCGCGGCCGATCAGCGCGAGAAGCCGCGGACTGCCTTGATAGAGATAGCCCCAGGCCATCGGATCGTCCGACGGCCAGAACGTCGGGAAGGACGCCAGCCCCTTGCAGGGCACGTAGTCGCCCTCGCAAACCAGCGTGTAGCCCTCATGCTGCGCCGCGCGCAGCCAGGCATTGTGGTGGTTCATGAAGGTGCGGACGTTTCGTGAATAGGTCTGCTCCTCCGCCGAGTAGACCGCGCGCAGGACTGTGGGTTTGAACTTTTCCGCCTCGAGAGCGGCGACGAGGGCGTCCACGTTTTCCGTGTAGGCCAGCACATAGGACTGCGCTACGACTTGTCCCAAAGCAGGATTGTGTCCCTCGAATGCCAGCCGTCTGCGCACCTTCATCGCCTTCCACGTCCACCGACGACAGACACTGCCCGAAGTGCCCTCGGGAAGAAAGCGCCGAGACGGCGAGGAGCGGCGCATGAAGCGCGAGCGAGTCTCCTCGGCACTCGCCCGGCGCATCGCGCTGGCCGCCCAGGGCTTCGGCGTGCCGCGCCCCGACGGCGCCACCAACGCGGGCCACGTCCGGCGCGCCATCGATCGCCTCGGTCTGCTGCAGATCGATTCGGTCAACGTGCTGGCGCGGGCGCACTATCTGCCGCTGTTTTCGCGGCTGGGAAATTATGACAGCGGCCATCTCGACCGCCTCGCCTGGGGCCGGCCGAGCGCGCGCGGGCTGTTCGAGTTCTGGGCCCACGAAGCCTCGCTGCTGCCGGTCACGAGCCATCCGCTGTGGCGCTGGCGCATGGCGCGCGCGGCGGCGGCCCACGCCGGCGACATCAAGGGCAAGCTGCACGTCTTCCGCCGCGAGAAGGGCGCCTTCATCGATGAGGTACGGC
>SCVT01000644.1 GCA_004296815.1 Reyranella sp.
ACCACGGCGTCGCCGCGCGAGGAGCGCAGCAAGGTTACGAACTCGTGCTTCTCCGCCATGTTCCAGGCGACGACCGCCAGCACGCCGGCCAAGGCCGCGAGCGGGATGTAGGCCGCAAGCGGCGCAGCCACCAACATGAAGGCCAGCAGGAAGACCGAGTGCAGCATGCCGGCGACTGGCCCGCGCGCGCCGGCGCGGACGTTGGTCGCCGTGCGTGCGATGGTGCCGGTGGCGCAGATGCCGCCGAACAGGGCGGCGCCGACGTTGGCTACGCCCTGCGCCACCAGTTCGGCATTGGAGCGGTGGCGGCGGCCGGTCATGCCGTCGGCCACCACGGCGGAGAGCAGCGATTCGATCGCGCCCAGCAGGGCGAAAGCGACGGCGTCCGGCAGAACCGCCTCGATCTTCGCGAGCGAGATCTCGGGCAGGCTGGGCATCGGCAGCATCGAGGGAATGCCGCCGAAGCGGCTGCCGATGGTTTCGACCGGCAGGCCAAGGGCAAAGGTCACGAGCGACGCCGCAACGACCACGAGCAACATGCCGGGCCAGTGCGGCGCCACGCGCTTCAGGCCGGCGATTCCGCCGATCGTCAGCAGCGCCAGCGCGACCGCCGCGGCGTTGACCGTGCCCCAAGCGTCGGCCAGCACCTCGATCTTTGCGACGAACTCGCCGGGCTCGTGGCCTGCGAGGGTGAGGCCGAACAGGTCCTTGAGCTGGCTTGCGAGGATGATGACGGCGATGCCGGCGGTGAAGCCCACCGTCACGGGATAGGGAATGAACTTGATGAAGGTGCCGAGCTTCAGCGCGCCGGCCGCCATGAGAAAGAGGCCCGCCATGAGGGTCGCGAGCAGCGTGCCCTCGATGCCGTGGCGTGCGACGCAGGCTGCGACCAGCACGATGAAGGCGCCTGCCGGTCCACCGACCTGGAAGCGGCTGCCGCCCAGCGCAGAAATGAAAAACCCGCCGACGATCGCGGTGTAGAGCCCGCGCTCCGGCGTCGCGCCCGAGGCGATGGCGATCGCCATGGAGAGCGGCAGCGCCACGATCGCCACCGTGAGTCCTGCCACCGCGTCGGCCCGCAGGGCCGCGAGCCCGTAGCCCTCGCGGAGCACCGTGACGAGCTTGGGCGCGAAAAGCGCGGTGGGCGGGACGTCTGAGTTCATTTAACGGTTTTTTTATGTTCTATGCGAGCAGCCTATCCTTCACCCTCCGGACACGCAAGTTCCGGACCGCCAAGCCGACCGGTCGTGTTGTCTGACAACTTGGTCGCGCCGCGCGGCGCGGCTGTGCAATAGTCGCGACCGAAAGGTTCCGGCCGCAGAGCCATCCAACGGGGACCTTCGGAGGAAACGACCATGAAACGCAGAATGCTGGTGGGCGGCATTGCCGCCTCGACTCTCGCCGCACCGTTCATCGCGAACGCCCAGGCGCCGCTCACCCTGAACGGCGCGGTGCAGTTCAATGACGACCATGCCTTCAACAAGACACTGCTCAAGTTCGAAGAGCTGGTGAAGAAGTACTACGGCAAGCCGATCAACTTCGTGCTCCACCGCAACTCGTCGCTGGGCCTCGAGAAGCAGTATTTCGAGTACATGGCGCAAGGCAAGGCGGTCGACTACGGCATCGTCTCGCCGGCCCACATGTCGACCTTCTCGAAGGCCGCACCCTTCATCGACGCGCCGTTCCTGTTCAAGGACCTGGCGCAGTGGAACAAGGTGCTCGAGCTCGACCTGCTGAAGCCGGTCGCCGACGAGATTGCGCAGAAGGCCGACGTGATGCTGATCGGCTATGCCGGCGGCGGCGTGCGCAACATCTTCATCAACAAGCCGATGAGCACGCTGGCCGAGATCAAGGGCCTCAAGGTCCGCGTCCAGGGTGCGCCGATCTGGTCGAAGACCTTCGCCGCGGCCGGCATGTCGCCGACCGTCATCGCCTACAACGAGGTCTACAACGCCATCCAGAACAACGTGATCTCGGCCGGCGAGAACGAGGCGGCCGGCGTCGAGACCATGAAGTTCTACGAAGTGGCGCCCAACCTCGCGATGACCGAGCACGCCATCACGATCCGGCCGATCTGCTTCTCCGGCAAGACTTTCAAGACCCTGCCGAAGGACCTGCAGGAGGCGATCGTCAAGGCCGGCAAGGAAGCTGGTACCTACGGCCGCCAGGTAGAGAGCTCGGAAGACACCCAGAAGCTCGACGCGCTGGAGAAGGCCGGGAAGCTCAAGCGCATCCCGTTCAAGGACCGCGCCGAGATGAAGAAGCTGGTCGATCCGGTGATGGCGGCCTACGCCAAGGAGATCGGCGCCGACGGCATATTCGCGAAGATCGTCGCCACCAACTAGCGTCTGCGTCCGCGGCGGAGCCTCCGCGCTCCGCCGCCCCTCTTCCTGAACGGATTTCCATGCCCTCCTCCGCTTCGACGCCGAGCCCGTGGCGCCGGTTCACGGCCGGCTATGCCCGGTTCCTGACGGCACTGCTCGCTTTCTCCGTCGCCGTCATCGTCATTCCCGTCACGCTCCAGATGGTGTCGCGCTACACCGCGCTGATCCCGTCCTACATCTGGACCGAGGAGATGGCGCGCTTCCTGTTCATCTGGATGATCCTGATCGGTGCCATGATCGGCGTGCGCGAAGCCTCCCACTTCGAGGTCGACGTGTGGCCGAGCCTGTCGCGGCGCAGCGAGGCGGCGGTGCGCATCGCCGCCCGTCTCGGCATCCTCGCCTTGGCGCTCGTCTTTCTCTGGGGCGGCATCGAGTTCACGCGCTTCGCCTGGTACCGCACCTCCGAGCTGGCCGACCTGCCGCTCTGGATGATCCATATCGCCTGGCCCACCGCGGCCGTGACCTGGATCATCTTTCTCGGCGAGCAGTTCTACGACGAGACCCGAATCCTCCTCGGCAGGAGCGTCCCATGACCGGCGCCCTGTTCTCGGCAGGCGAAGCCGCCTCGATCCTGTTCGGCGTGTTCTTCGTGCTGCTGGTGCTGCGCGTGCCGGTGGCCTTTGCGCTCGGCCTCGCCTGCCTGCCGCTGTTCTATCTCGAGCCGCGCCTCGGCACGATGATGCTCGCGC
The DNA here is from genome assembly GCA_004296815.1 of Reyranella sp. GTDB lineage: Bacteria > Pseudomonadota > Alphaproteobacteria > Reyranellales > Reyranellaceae > Reyranella. The sequence goes on from SCVT01000644.1 coordinate 3,074, forward strand.
AGGAAACCTTCAACGCCTACAACTCCTTCATCCTGCTCGCCGTGCCGTTCTTCCTGCTGACGGCCAACCTGATGAGCGTCGGCGGCATCACCGACCGCCTCGTCGCTTTGTCGCGCTCGATCGTCGGAAGCTGGCCGGGCTCGCTCGCCCAGATCAACGTCGTGCTGTCGGTGTTCTTCGCCGGCATCTCCGGCTCCTCGACCGCCGACGCCGCGAGCCAGAGCAAGATCTTCATCGATGCCCAGACGCGCGAGGGCTACGACCTTTCCTTCTCGATCGCCATCACCGCTGTCTCGGCGGTGCTGGCCGTCATCATCCCGCCCTCGATCCTTATGATCGTCTGGGGCGGCATCATCTCGACGTCGATCGGCGCGCTCTATCTCGCGGGCGTCGTTCCGGGCCTGCTGATCGCCGGCGCACAGATGGTGACGGTGCATGTCTACGCCGTGAAGCGCGGCTATCCGACCTACCCGCGCTCGAGCTTCCGCCAGCTGATGTGCTCGATCTGGGTGTCGATCCCCGCGCTGATGACCCCGGTCATCATCGTAGGCGGCATCCTGGCCGGCTGGTTCACCGCGACGGAGTCGGCCTGCGTGGCCGTGCTCTATTCGGCGGTGCTCTCGATCGTCGTCTATCGCGAGATGGGCACCAAGGAGCTCTACAAGGCGCTGGTCGAAACCGGCAAGCTCGCCTCGGTGGCGCTGTTCTGCATCGGCACGGCCTCCGCCTTTGGCTGGCTGCTGGCCTACTACAAGATCCCGCAGGAGCTGCTAGCCAACGTCACGAGCTGGGGCCTGGGCCCGATCGGCGTCGGCTTCTTCATCGCCTTCGTGTTCCTGGTCGTGGGCTGCTTCCTCGACGCCATCCCGGCGATCATCATCGTCGGCACGGTGCTGGAGCCGCTCGCCAAGTCGGTCAGCATGGACCCGGTCCATTTCGCGATTGTCTCGATCGTGTCGCTGGCCTTCGGGCTGGTGACGCCGCCCTACGGGCTCTGCCTCATGATCTCCTGCGCCGTGGCGGGCGTGCCGCTGCGCTATGCGCTGAAAGACACGATGATCATGCTGGTGCCGATGATCGTGGTGCTGGCGGCGATGATCGTATGGCCCGACATCGCCCTCTTCCTGCCCCGCCTGATCGCGCCGGAGCTGCTGAAGTAACTTTCCGGCCTCAGGGCATGTTGCGCGCGCGTTCCCACGCCGCCGTGAAATTCGGCGACGTGTCGGGCCGGCAGGGCAGCGCTCGCTTGGGCGCGGGATCCTCGACGAAGGCGTCGCGCAAGCGAGCTGCGCAGGCATCCTGCACGACGACACCGTGGCCCTGGGCACGGAACACCACGTTGCGGGAATTGGTCAGCGTCTTGGCGGCCTCGCGCGCCCAGGCGGGCGGGGTCAGCCAGTCGTAGCCACCGCTCAGCAACATGGTCGGCACGGCGGACTTCACGGGCTCGCGCTCGGACGCTGGCGCCGCCGCGACCTTCCACACCGGGCAGAAGGACGGCGATTTGCTCGACTTGGCGTTCAGCCCATAGACGCCGTTGCTCTCGATCGCCTTGCGGCGGGCCGCGCGGTCGACCACCGGCCAGGTCTCGCGGCACTCGATGCTGTTGTAGAGCCCGTCGAACTGCTGGGCGTTCTGCTCGAGCAGGCCGCCGTCGTTGGTCTCGAGATCCTCGGCGTAGAGCTTGAGCAGGCGCAGGTCGCCGCGCCGCGCCGCGCCCACGGTCTCCGGGATCGACGCGGCCTCGCCCTCGCGCATCATGTTGAGGAGAACCATCAGCACCTTGGCGCCGTCGAGCTGCACGGCGTGCGGCCCGTCGGGCAGGGTCAGCGTCATCTCGAGCGGCACCCGTTCGCTGCCTTCGATCAACCCCTCGACTGTGGCGCGCAGGTTGGGCTGGCGCTCACGGCAGACCGGATCGGCCGTGCAATCGGCATAGAGCTGCTCGAAGGCGCGCCGGACGATCTCCGGCTCGTTCTGCTCGCCATTGACCTGCGGCGGGTAGACGCCGTCGAGCACGGCGGCACGCACCAGCTCGGGATGGCGGCGCATCACCTCGAGCCCCCAGCGGGTGCCGTAGGAGACGCCGTAGATGTTGATCTTTGTCTGTCCGAGCGCGGTTGCGAGGTCGGCCACGTCGTCGGCGAGCGCCGGCGTCGCATACATGGCGAGGTCGATCTTGCGGCGTTCCAGATTGGCGCGACAGCGCGTGAGGATGTCCCGCTCCTGCTGCTCGGTGACGGCGCGCCGCCGCGCCTTGGCGGGCTCGCTCTGCCGCGTGTCGAAGCAGTCGAGGTTGGGGTTGGAGCCGCCCGCGCCGCGCTGGCTCAGGATGACGACGTCGCGGCGGCGGCGGATCTGAGCGGTCTCATTCCACCAGTCGCCCTCCGACAGCGCGTCGGCGCCGGTGCTGGAGGCGATCAGCGGCGAGTCGCCGGGGCCGCCCGACAGGTAGATCAGCGGCTCGACGCCCGCCGTGCGCTTGGCCTTGAGGATGGCGACCTTGAGCTTGATCTCGCGGCCCTGCGGCTGCTCGCGGTTCTCCGGCACGACCAGCACGAAGCACTCGACCCGATCGCCGCGCGGCGGCTTGTAGGAGCAGCGTTCTTTTTCCAGACGCGGGGCGGCATGAACGCTTCCTGCCAAAACGAGCAGGAAAGCTGCCACGGCCAGGAACCCTATGCGCGCCATGGACAAGTTGTGCCACATCGCAGCTTGTGACGGCATGAAGTAATTCTATGGAAGGGATGAAAGCGAACGGCTTGCCACCGCCGGTGCCTCGCCTCACTTTGCCGCCCATGACCTCCTCCCGTTCCTACTGGACCGCCGTCTGGTGCGGCTTCCTCGTCCTCACCATCGGCCTCGGCGTTCGCCAGAGCTTCGGCATCTTCCTGAAGCCGGTTTCAGCGGAACTGAATGTCGGCCGAGAGCTCTTCTCCTTCGGCACTGCGCTGTCGATGCTGCTGATGGGTGCTGTGGCGCCCTTCGCCGGCCGGCTCTGCGACCGCTTCGGCTCCGCGCCCACGATCGCAGGCGGCGGCGTGCTCTACGTGATTGGCATGGTCGTCACGGCCACAATGCACGACGGCTTCATGCTGGTGCTGGGCAACATCCTGGTGGGCGTCGGCCTCTCGGCGGCGAGCTTCGGCCCGGTGCTGGGCGTGATCCTGCGCGTGGCGCCGCCGGCCAAGGTGGCACTGGCGGTCGGCATCTGCTCGGCCGGCGGCTCGTTCGGCCAGTTCTTCATCGTGCCGCTGGCGGCCGTCCTGCAGAACTATTTCGGCGACTGGCGCCCGACCATGTGGGCGCTGACCGCGATTGCGGTGCTGATGATCCTGCTGGCCGTGGGGCTGAACGACAGCAAGGAGATCGCGGCCAGCCGCAAGGCGGGCGGCGGCAACCAGTCGACCGGCGAGGCGCTCTCGGAAGCCTTCGCGCAGAAGAGCTACATCCTGCTGGTGGTCGGCTACTTCGTCTGCGGCTTCCACGTCGCCTTCGTGGGCGGCCACCTGCCGGCCTACATCTCCGACAAGGGCATCGGCCTTTCGCTGTTCGGCATCGAGCTCACGCCCGCCGAGCTCGGTGGCTGGGCGATTGGCATGGTCGGTCTGTTCAATATCGCCGGCGCCATCCTGTGGAGCTCGATGGGCGGCAAGTACAAGCGCAAGAACCTGCTGTCGCTGCTCTACCTGCTGCGCTCGCTGGTTTTCCTGGGCTTCGTGCTGGCGCCGCTGTCGGCCGCGTCGGTGCTGATCTTCGCCGCTGCGCTCGGCTTCCTGTGGCTAGGCACGGTGCCGCTCACCACGGCGCTGGTCGGCTTCATCTTCGGGCCGGTCCATCTCACCATGCTGAACGGCATCGTGTTCTTCGGCCACCAGGTCGGCAGCTTCTTCGGCGGCTGGGGCGGCGGGCGCCTGTTCGACCTGCAGGGCAACTACGACCTGATGTGGTGGATCTCGATCGCCTTGGGCATCGTCTCGGCGCTGCTGCACTGGCCGAT
>SCVT01000072.1 GCA_004296815.1 Reyranella sp.
GGTGGCCGCGAGATCACGCCCGAGCAGAACGACCGCCTCGGCGTCATCCTGCGCGCCGTGCCGGCCTGAGCGCCCAAATGCCCGTCCGCGCTTCCGTCGCCCCGCTGCCGGAACCCGGCCACGCGCTGCTGCGCGTGAGCGAGCTCGAGGCGGCGCCGGAGGGCCTCACGCTTTCCATCCAGCGCCAGCAGGGACCCGACACCCATCTCGCCGACGACGGCTGGCGACGCACCGAGACCTGGCTGATGCCCGACCAGGTGGCGCGCCGCGGCGAGGTGCTGGAGTTTCACCTCGGCCCGGAAATCTGCGACCGGCTGGCCGGCATTGCGACCGTCCGCCTGCGCGTGCGCGAGCCCGACATCGGCGTGGTCGGCACGACCGTGGTCGCCTGGCCCACGATGCTGACCTCCGGCGCCGCGGGCGCCAATCCCTTCGCCGACGACATCGTGCGCCTGAAGCGCCGGCATGCGGCGATGGCCGAGCCGGCTCCCGAGCCCGCGCCAGACCTGCCGCCGGCCTTCGAGCCGCCACCAGCCCCCAAGCCGGAGCTGCGGGCAGCGCGCGATCCGATGGCCGAGATCCGGCCGCGCCGCGGCGGCACAGGCTGGATGATCGCGACCCTGGTGGTGCTGGGTCTCGTGGGTGGCGGCTACTACGTCTGGACCAACCACATCAATCCGCCACCGGCCGAAACCGTCGCGGCCGCGCCGACGCCGCCTGCCGCGCCGGTCGCGTCGCCGACGCCGCTGGCGCCCAAGAAGTCGGTGCGCGAGACGGTGGCTGAGTATCTCGCGACCAAGCCGCAGCCCGACGCCATGCTCGCCAAGGCGCGCGAGTTCGCGAAGGACGGCAACGCGCCCGCCGCCTTCCTGGTGTTCCGCCAGGCCGCCGAGCAGGGCAACGTCGTGGCCCAGGTCGAGCTCGGCACCTTCTACGATCCCCTGACGCCCCGGAACGGCTTCACGCCCGACGGCGCGCAGGCCGCCGACTGGTACGAACGCGCCGCGCTGGCGGGCTCGGCCGAGGCGCAGCGCCGGCTCGGTCTCCTGCTCGCCAAGGGTGGCGCCGGCGTGACGGTCGATCCGGCCAAGGCACGCACCTGGCTGCAGCAGGCCGCCGCGCAGAACGACGCCGACGCCAAGAAGGCGCTGGACGCCCTGCCCAAGTAGGCGCGTGCCATGCGCCTTCATCTTCTTCCGATTGCCGCGCTGATCGCGCTGGCCTCTCCGGTCGGCGCCTCGGCGCAGAAGCCGACCCAGAGCTTCGTCTGCTCGACCCTGCGTGCCGACCTCTGGCACCTGCCGGCGACGCCGCCCGTCCTGCCGCTCTACCGCTGGACCATCAGCTCGACCGCCACCAAGCCGCCGGAGGAGATCGATCGCAAGGAGGTGCAGGCCTACGAGCCGACCTTCGACTGCCTCGACAACACGATGATGCTGGTGCGGTCGGACACGATCAGCGGCCACGTCTTCCTCGACATCGCCTTCCCGACCGGCGACGTCGTCACTGTCGACGAGGCCTACGCGCCGCGCCCGGACGGCCGCTTCGTCCTGCCCATCCAGATGAAGCCCGACGTCCCCGACGAGTATCAGGGACGCTTCCTCTATCACTGCCTGGTTTCGTGGGAGCCCCTGCCCGCCGGCACCTCGGCCGCGGACTGCATCAAGCCCTGATCGCCGCTACAGCGACATGCGCTGGTGCAGGTCGAACATGATCCAGAAGCTGCCGCCCACCATGATGAAGAGCAGCAGGCAGGTGAATACCAGCGCCAGGATGTTCTCCTTGGGCGTTGTCGTGAAGTTGATGTGCAGGAAGAATCTGAGATGGACCAGCACCTGCAGGACGGCAGCGATGCCGATGATCAGCAGCGTGCGCTGCGGCGGCAGGGCGTGCGTGGCGACCAGCCAGAACGGGATCACGCTCAGCACGACGGCGAGCACGAAGCCGATGATGTAGTTCCTGAGACTCGCGTGTTCCATCACAGCAGCCCCGGCAGATAGACGATGGAGAAGATCCCGACCCAGGCGATGTCGAGGAAGTGCCAGAAGAGCCCGAGGCGGTAGAGCCGCGAGGCGACCGGCAGGGTCAGGCCCTTGGTCATGACCTGAGCCGACAGGATCAGGATCCAGAGCAGGCCCATGCTGACGTGGACGCCGTGCGTGCCGACCAGCGTGAAGAAGGCCGAGAGGAAGCCGCTGCGGTCGGGGCCGGCGCCCTGGGCGATCAGACCCACGAACTCGCGGATCTCGAGGAAGACGAAGCCTGCGCCCAGCAGGAAGGTGACGCCGAGCCAGCCCATCACGGCGCCGCGGTTGCCGGCCTTCACTTGCAAGCTGGCGATGCCGAAGGTCGTGCTGGAGACCAGCAGCAGCACCGTCTCGAGGGCCGCATTGTTGAGGTCGAAGAGCTGCTTGCCGCCCGGCCCGCCCGCCGTGCCCGGGATCATGATGGCGTAGGTGGCGAACAGCAGGGCGAAGATCACGGCGTCGCCCATCAGGTAGAGCCAGAAGCCCAGCGCCCGCTGCTCGTGGGTCTCGGCCTCCTCGCGCTCATGTGCGCTCATGTGGGCGGCGCTCATCGGCCGGTCCCCATGAGGCGAAACCGTTCATCCTCGATGCGCTTCACTTCGGCCGCCGAGAGGGTGAACTCACTGTCGTCGTCGGACGAGCGCACGATGACGGCGGCGAACATGATCAGCGCCGACACGATCACCAGCCACCAGATGTGCCAGACGATCGCGAAGCCCAGCACGAAGGCGAAGGCGCCGAGGATGACGCCGATCGGCGTGTTGGACGGCATGCGGATCGCCTCGTAGGCCGCCGGTCGCGCGTAGGCCGTGCCCTTCTCCTTCATCTCGAGGAACGGCTCGCGGTCGGCCACGGTCGGGATGACGGCGAAGTTGTAGGCTGGCGGCGGCGAGGAGGTCGACCATTCGAGCGTGCGGCCGTTGAACGGATCGCCGGTGCGGTCGACAGTGAGCTTGCGGTCGCGAATCGAGACGTAGAGCTGCATGACCATGCAGCCGATGCCGCACATCACGACGAAAGCGCCGAACGCCGCCACCATCAGATAGGGCTGCCAGCTCGGGTCGTTGTAGGTCTCCATGCGCCGCGGCATGCCCTTCAGGCCGAGGATGTAGAGCGGCATGAAGGCGAGATAGAAGCCGATCAGCCAGCACCAGAAGGAGCGCAGGCCCCACTTGCGATCGAAGGCGAAGCCGAACGCCTTGGGGAACCAGTACATGTAGCCGGCGAGGTAGCCGAACAGCACGCCCGGGATGATCATGTTGTGGAAGTGCGCGACCAGGAAGGTCGTGTTGTGCATCAGGAAGTCGGCCGGCGGCAGCGCCAGCAGAACGCCCGTCATGCCGCCGATCACGAAGGTGATGATGAAGCCGATGCTCCACATCATCGACGGATGGAAGTCGATGCGGCCGCGATACATGGTGAGCAGCCAGTTGAACACCTTCACGCCGGTCGGCACGGCGATGATCATGGTCGTCACGCCGAAGAAGGCGTTGACGTTGGCGCTGGAGCCCATGGTGAAGAAATGGTGCAGCCAAACCGTGAAGGAGAGGATCGCGATCGCCGCCGTCGCGTAGACCAGCGATTCGTAGCCGAACAGGCGCTTGCGCGAGAACGTCGCCACGACCTCGGAGAAGATGCCGAAGGCCGGCAGGATCAGGATGTAGACCTCCGGATGGCCCCAGATCCAGAAGAGGTTGGCGTAGTTCATCATGTTGCCGCCATGCGCATTCGTGAAGAAGTGCATGCCGGCGAGGCGGTCGAGCGCGAGCAGGCCGCAGGCCACGGTGATCGCGGGGAAGGCGAAGGCCATCAGGACCGAGGCGCAGAGCGCAGTCCAGACGAAGGGCGTCATGCGCATCAGCGTCATGCCCGGCGCGCGGCGCTTCAGGATGGTGACGATGAAGTTGATGCCCGACATGGTCGAGCCGACGCCCGATATCAGGATCGCCCAGATCCAGTAGTCGACGCCGACCCCCGGGTTGTACTCGATGCCCGAATAAGGCGGATAACCGGTCCAGCCGGCGGTCGAGAACTTGCCGATCACCAGCGAGACCATGACGAGGCCGGCGCCCGCCGCGCTCAGCCACAGGCTGACGGCGTTCAGCCACGGGAAGGCCACGTCCCGGGTGCCGATCTGCAGCGGCACGATGACGTTGATCAGGCCAGTCATGAACGGCATCGCCATGAAGAAGATCATGATCGTGCCGTGGGAGGAGAAGATCTGGTCGAAATGCTCGGGCGGCAGGTAGCCGCCGGCATTGAGCGCCATCGCCTGCTGGGCACGCATCATGATGGCGTCGACGAAGCCGCGCAGCAGCATGATCAGCGCCAGCACGATGTACATGATGCCGATGCGCTTGTGGTCGGTGCTGGTCAGCCAGTCGGTCCAGAGATACTTCCAGGCCTTGAGCCAGGTCAGCACGATGGCGACCAGCAGCGCGCCACCCACCGTGACCGCCGCGCCGCCCGCCGCGATGGCGCTGTAGAGCGGCAATGCCTCGATCGTCAGTCTGCCGAACATCTACTGTCTCCGCGCCGGCGCATGCCCGGCATGGTCGCCGTGCCTGTACTTGTCGATGATCGTGTCGAAGAGGCGCGGCTCGACCGCCGAGTAGTAGGTGATCGGGTTGGCGCGGCTCTTGGCCGCCAGCGCCGGATAGGTCTGGGCATCGAGGCGGTTGCCGCCGGCCTTGGCGCGCGCCACCCAGGCGTCGAAGTCGGCGGGCGTCATCGCCACGACCTCGAAATGCTGCTGCGAGTAGCCGCCGCCGGAATACTGGCTGTTGCGACCGACGAACTTGCCGGGCTGGTCGGCCAGCATCTGCAGGCGGGTCTGCATGCCGGCCATGGCGTAGATCTGGCCAGCGAGCTGCGGCACGTAGAAGGAGTTCATGACCGTGTCGGAGGTGATGCGCAGGCTGACCGGCCGGCCGGCCGGGAAGACGAGCTGGTTCACCACCGCGATGCCCTGCTCGGGATAGATGAACAGCCACTTCCAGTCCTGGGCCACGACCTGGACCTCGGTCGTCGGCTCCTTGGACTCGATGGGCCGGTAGGGATCGAGCCGGTGGGTGTCGCGCCACAGCAGCAGCGCGACGGCGATCACGATCACGGTCGGCACGAGCCAGACGAAGGCGTCGATCTTGACGGAATTGGACCAGGTCGGCGCGTACTCGGCGTCGGTGTTGGAGGCGCGGTACTTCCAGGCGAACCAGATGGTGAGCACGATGATCGGAACGATCACCACCATCATCACGTAGAAGGCGTCGAGCAGCAGGTTGCGCTCGGCGAGCGCGATCGGGCCCTTGGGGTCCAGCACGGCGGCGTGCCTGAGATCGCAGGCGCCTGCCAGGAGAGCCGCGCCGGCGGCAGCCGTCGTCCCCCGCAATCGACTCGCCAGCTTCACGCTCTCTCCACCCGACTTATTGAACTGTCAGGGCAGATTGAAGCTAGCTCTTGTGTTGGGCAACGATTTCTTTTGCCGACCTGACGTCAGGTTTCGTTCAGGTCTTCGCGCTCAAGTCTTTTGGCCGGGCACCGGCGTCGCGTTGGGAGTCTTGCCCTGCGGGTCCTTCGCCGTGCAGACGTCGGCCCTGAGCCGCTCCTTGAGCGTGGCGATCTGGTCCTCGATCTGCTTGTTGGCCGCCTTCTGCTTCTCGATCTGGTCTTCCAATGCCTTCACCTGCGCGGCATCGGGGCCAGCCGGTGCAGGCGGCGCCGGCGGTGCGGGGAGCTGGACCGCCACGTTCACGATCGGACGGTAGAAGAGGTACCAGCCGAGCCCCAGGCCGGCGGCCAGGAGGAAGAAACCGCCGAGCAAGCCACCCATGATCCAGGGCCAACGGACGGCTGGGCGTTCCGGCGGAGGCGTCGGTGACGTTTGCGTGTCGGCCATATGCCAAATGGGCTCCCGATGAAGGCGGCAGTCAACACCCGCCGCGCGGCGGAATTGGGGCGTCCCGGCGGAGTCCTTGTGCCGACCGAATTGCGATATAAGTGTATATGCACCTGTCGGCCAGCCTCGACCCGCTCCCGCGGGCCGTCTAGGGTCGCCGCAACGAAGCGAAGGAGTATCCCATGACCGCGTGCATCGTCGGTTGGTCCCACGGCAAGTTCGGCAAGCTCGACGGCGAGACCAGCGAATCGCTCATCGTGAAGGCGGCGTCCGAGGCGATTGCCCATGCCGGCATCGAGCCGAAGGACGTGGACGTGATCTACGTCGGCAACATGAACGGCGGCTTCGTGCGCCAGGAGTTCCACTCCTCGCTGCCCCTGCAGACCCATCCCGACCTGCGCTTCAAGCCGTCGACGCGCGTCGAGAACGCCTGCGCCACCGGCTCGGCCGCGATCCACATGGGGCTGAACACACTGGCCGCCGGCAAGGCGCGCTTCGTACTCGTGGTCGGCGTCGAGAAGATGACCGAGCTCAACTCCGCCCAGGCGGGCGAGGTCCTGATCAAGGCCTCCTATGTCGCCGAGGAGGCGAACATCGAAGCGGGCTTCGCCGGCATCTTCGGCAAGATCACCTCGGCCTACTTCCAGCGCTACGGCGACAAGTCCGACGCGCTCGCCAAGATCGCAGTCAAGGCGCACAAGAACGGCGCCAAGAACCCCTACGCGCACTTCCAGAAGGAGTTCGCCTACGAGTTCTGCCGCACGCCGTCGGACAAGAACCCGTTCGTCGCCGGCCCGCTGAAGCGCACCGACTGCTCGCCCGTCACCGACGGCGCCGCGGCAGTCGTGCTGACCGACGTGAGCACCGCGCTCGGCATGAAGCAGGCGATCGCCTTCCGCGCCGCCGAGCACGTCAACGACTTCCTGCCCATGTCCAAGCGCGACATCATCAAGTTCGAGGGCCCGCAGCGCGCCTGGCAGCAGGCGCTGAAGTCGGCGCGGCTCGACCTGCTCGATCTCTCCTTCGTCGAGAGCCACGACTGCTTCACCTCGGCCGAGCTGATCGAGTACGAGGCGATGGGCCTCACGGCGCCGGGTGAAGGCGAGCGCGCCATCCACGAGGGCTGGGTCGAGCGCGACGGCAAGCTGCCGGTCAATGTCTCGGGCGGTCTCAAGGCCAAGGGCCATCCGGTCGGCGCCACGGGCGTCAGCATGCACGTGATGGCGGCGATGCAGCTCGCGGGCACGGCGCCCGAGGGCCTGCAACTGCCCAAGGCGAAGCTCGGCGGGGTGTTCAACATGGGCGGCGCCGCGGTCGCCAACTATGTGAGCATCCTCGAGCCGCTGCGCTGAGCTGATGCGCGAGATCGGCCGCCGCGAGAGCGACGCCATCCTGGGTGCGATGCGCCAGGTGGCGCTGGCCGGCGGCCGCGCGATCAGCCACGCCGACACCGCGAGCATCCTGGCGGCCGGCCATTATCTCCTGCGCCGGCCGGAGCTTGCCGACATCAGCACCCTGCCGGCGGCGGAGCCGGCCGACCTGGTCGCCGTCCTGAGGAATCGCACCATCGCCGAGGAGGCGATGAAGTACCTCGCCATCATGGCGATGGTCGACGGCTCCCTCGACCACGACAAGCTGAAGCGCGTGCTGGAATATTCGCGTGCGCTCGATATCGAAGCCGACTACCTCACGGATCTCGTCGAGGCCGCGTCGGGGCATCTCGCCTGGGCCACGGCCGACATGTGGCGCAAGAACTTCGACAGCGTGCTGAGCCGCTCGACCGAGGGGCTCGATCCCGGCGTGTGGATCCGGCCCTATGAAGGCGCCAACGCCGATCCCGCGCTGGTCGCCCGCTACGAGGCGCTGGGCAAGCTGCCGCAGAACACCTTCGGCAAGGCGCTGTGGGACTTCGACAAAAAGAATGGTTACCCCTTCCCCGGCGACCCGACGGCACTCAACGCCGCGTTCGGCACGGCGCACGATTCGACGCATGTGATCTCGGGCTACGACACCAGCGCGCGCGGCGAGCTTCTCGTCTCGACCTTCACCGCCGGCATGCACCCGATCAACCCGATGAGCGGTCACATCCTGCCGGTGATCTTCTTCTTCCACTTCGGCGAGCAGATGAATGACGTCGGCCATGCGGGCAAGGGCGGCCTCGACCCCGACGAGTTCTGGCATGCCTGGGCGCGCGGCGAAGAGATGACCGTCGACATCTTCGATCCCAAGTGGAGCGTCTGGGACTGGGTCGAGCGCGACCTCGAGGAGCTGCGGCAGGCGTGGAACGTGACGCCGGCCGGCTCACCGCGGTAAGGCTTCCGCATGCCCGACGATATTGAGCTGGCGCTGACCGATGCGCCGCCCGCCGACATGCGCGACGAGATCGGCCGCCGCCTTGGCGCCTTCAATGTCGAGCTGCTCGGACCCGCCGACAGCAGGCCGCTCGCCGTCACCATCCGCTCCAAGGCCGACGGCGCGCTGATCGGCGGCCTGTTCGGCCGCACCGGCTTCCGACGGATGTTCGTCGAGCTGCTCTTTGTGCCGGAGAGCCTGCGTGGCCGCAGTCTCGGCACGAAGCTGCTCCAGCAGGCCGAGGCCGAGGCGCGCGCACGCAACTGCCTCGGTGCCTGGCTCGAAACGCTCAACGCCGCTGCGAAGAACGTCTACGTGCGCAACGGTTACCGGGTGTTCGGGGAAATCCCCGACTATCCACCCGGCAACACGCGCTACTTCTTGTCGAAGGACTTCTAGACGACCGGACTCGCGCCGCCGTCGACGTTGATGGCGACGCCGGTGATGAAGGAGCTGGCGTCGGAGCAGAGGAAGCAGGCCATGCGCGCGAACTCCTCCGCCTTGCCCATGCGGCCGAGCGGGATGCGGCCCTTGGCCATGCCGGCCAGGAACTCCTCGTAGGTCTTGCCCTCTCCCGCCGCGGTCTTGTGGCGGCGCTGCCACTGGTCGCTCTCGATCAGGCCGACCAGCATGGCGTTCACCATGATGTTGTCCTTGGCGTTCTCCTGGCTCATCGCCTTGGTGAGCGCGAGGCCCGCGGCACGGCTGACGCTGGTCGGCGTCGAGTTCGCGCCGGGCGCCTTGGCGCCGATGTTCAGGACGTTGACGACGCGGCCCCACTTGCGCTGGCGCATGCCCGGAAACGCGAGACGACAGAGGCGAATGGCGGCAAACAGCTTGAGGTCGAGATCGCCCTGCCAGTCCTCGTCGGTCACCGTGTCGAACTGCTTGGCGTGGCTGATGCCCGCATTGTTCACGACGATGTCGACCTTGCCGAAATCGGCCTCGACCTTCTTGAAGGTCTCGGCGATCGGCGCCGCCTTGGAGACGTCGCAGGAATAAGCCTCGATCTTGGTGTTGGCCTTGCCGGCGGCCTTCGCCACCTCGGCCTTGGCCGCGGCGAGCGCATCGGCCTTGCGCGCCAGCAATGCCACCGATGCGCCCGAGGCCGCGAACTCCTTGGCCATCGCGAGCCCCAGGCCGGTGCTCGCGCCGGTGATCACGGCCACGCGGCCGTCCATGCGTACGTCCATCTCGTCCTCCCGAATTCCAGAAATTCGGGCGACACCTTATCCATCGTTCACCGCGGCAGCGAGTCCGGCGCGTACTGCTTGGCGAACTCGGGGCTGGGCGGGATCGGCTTGATGACGTCGATGGCGATGCCGTTGGGGTCCTCGGTGATGAAGTGCCGCTGGCCGAAAGGCTCGTCCCGCAACGCGAGGTAGATCTTGAGACCCTCCGCCTGCGCCTTGGCGTAGAGCGCGTCGACGTCCTCGACCTCGAAGTTCACCAGCATGCCGGCCGCCTTCTTGCGGAACGGTGCAGGGATCGTCTCGTGGCGGTAGTCGAGGATGGCGAGGTTCGCCTGGTCCGATGCTTCGCTGATCAGGTGGACGTACCAGTCGGTCTCGAAGGCGCAGCGGAAGCCGAAATGGCGCTGCCAGAACGCGACCGTGCCCGCGACGTCGTCGGTGCAGAGCACTGTGTAGAAGCTCCTGAGCTGCATTGTCCTCTCCTCGGTGTCGGTTTACATACAATCTGTATGTGATCGTACTTAGATACAGGTTGTATGTATGTCAAGAGCCCCGAATCCGGCCCGCACCCAGGCAGAACGGCTGGCCGCCACACGCGCCGCCCTCCTCAAGGAGGCCCGGGCGCTGTTCACGGCTGAAGGCTATGAAGCCGCCGGCACGGAGGAGATCGTGAAGCGTGCGAAGGTGACGCGCGGCGCGCTCTATCATCACTTCAGGGACAAGCGCGACCTATTCGAGGCGGTGTTCACGGAGGTGGCGCGTGGCATCGCGGCCAGCATCGACGAGACGTCGGCGCCCGCGTCGGATCCGCTCGCCGCGCTGATCGAGGGCACGCGCGGCTTCCTCGACACCTGCCTCGATCCCACGGTGCGCCGCATCTACCTGATCGACGCACCCTCTGTGCTGGGCTGGCATCGCTGGCGCGAGCTCGACGCACCGCACAATGTGCGGAGCCTGCGCGAGGGCGTGGCCGCCGTGCTGGCGGCACGGCCCGATCCGGCGCTGCGCGTCGAGCCGGTGACGTTCCTGCTCTCCGGTGCCTTCAACGAGGCGGCCCTTTGGATCGCCGAGGCCAAGGACGAGAAAGCCGCGCGGCGCGAGATGGATCGCGCACTGCTCCAGCTCATGGAGCGGCTGTTCGGACCTTCTCGATCGCCGCGAGCACGCGCTCGGGCGTAGCGGGCGCGTCGAGCCGGACCGCCGCCTTGCGTCCCGTAGCGGCGCCGATCGCGTCCTTCAGCGCCGTCCACACCGCAGTCGCCAGCAACAGCGGCGGCTCGCCGACCGCCTTGGAACGGAAGATCGTGGCCTCACGCGAGGGCGCGTTGGGCAGCATCGTCACGTTGAACACCGGGGGCACGTCGCGGCTGCCCGGGATCTTGTAGGTCGAGGGACCTGCCGTGCGCAGGCGGCCCTTGGCGTCCCACCACAGTTCCTCGCAGGTGAGCCAGCCCTGGCCCTGCACGAAGGCGCCCTCGATCTGGCCCAAGTCGATCGCGGGGTTCAGCGACTCGCCGCAATCCTGCACAAGGTCGGCGCGCAGCACGCGGCTCTCACCGGTCAGCGTGTCGATCGCCACCTCGGCCATCGCCGCCCCGAAGGAGAAATAGAAGAACGGCCGGCCATGCATCTTCGCCGGATCCCAGTGGATCTTGGGCGTCTTGTAGAAGCCGGTCGAGGAGAGCGACACGCGACCCATGTAACAGAGCTTGGCCATCTCGCCGAAGCTCATGACCTGGTTGCTGCCGGGCTTGGCGATGCGCACGTTGCCGTCGGAGAACTCGATGTCCTTGTCGGCAACGCCGAAATGTTCGGCCGCGTAGGCCACCATGCGCTGGCGGATCGTGTTCGCCGCCTCCCAGGCTGCCCAGCCGTTGAGGTCGGAGCCGGTCGAGGCCGCGGTCGGCGAGGTGTTGGGCACCTCCGCCGTCGACGTCGCTGAGGGCCGGATGCGGTCGACATCGACCTTGAAGACCTCGGCCACGACCTGCGCCACCTTGATGAACAAGCCCTGCCCCATCTCGGTGCCGCCGTGGTTCAGGCGGATCGACCCGTCGGTGTAGACGTGCACCAGCGCGCCCGCCTGGTTCATGTGCGGCAGGTTGAAGGAGATGCCGAACTTCAGCGGGAACAGGCCGAGCCCACGCTTCAGCACGGGATTGGCGGCATTGAAGGCGTCGATCTCGGCGCGGCGGCGCTCCAGCTCGCCGCCCTGCTTCACCTCGGCCCAGCAGCGCGCGAGATGGTTCTCGTCGACTGTCTGGCCGTAGGGCGTCGTATCGCGTCCGTCGGCATAGAAGTTGAGCGCGCGCAGCTCGACCGGATCGCGTCCCCGGTGGTGGGCGATGCGATCGATCGCATCCTCCATCACCACGACGCCCTGCGGCCCGCCGAAGCCGCGGAAGGCGGTGTTCGACTGCTTGTTGGTCTTGGCCGCGTAGCCCAGGGCACGGAAATGCGGGATCCAGTAGGCGTTGTCGGTGTGCGTGAGCGCGCGCGCCACGACGCCCGGCGTGAGGTCGAGACTCCAGCCGGCATCGGCCGCCAGCACCGCGTCGAGCGCCAGCACGCGGCCCTCGTCATCAAAGCCCACCGTGTAGCGATAGTCGAAGCCGTGCCGCTTGCCGGTCGCGATCATGTCGATCTCGCGCGGCAGGCGGAGCTTCACCGGCTTGCCCGTGTGGCTTGCCGCCAGCGCCGCTGCGCCCGCGACCCACGAGGCGTTGCTCTCCTTGCCGCCAAAGCCGCCGCCCAGGCGACGCACCATCGCCGTCACCTGGTTGTAGTCGCAGCCCAGCAATCCTGCGCAGATGTGCTGCACCTCGGTCGGGTGCTGTGTCGAGGAATGGACGACGATGTCGCCGTCCTCGCCCGGCAGCGCGAAGGCGATCTGGCCCTCGAGATAGAAATGCTCCTGCCCGCCGACGCTGAACGCGGCGCTCAGCCTGTGCGGCGCCTTCGCGAGAGCGCCGTCAGGATCGCCGCGCACGATCGTGGCCGGCGGCTGCACCCAGGCCTGCTTCGCGACCGCCGTCGCGATGTCGAGGATCGGCGTCTCCTCCTCGATCTCGGCCTTCACCGCCGCCGCAGCGGCGCGTGCCGCATCAAGGCTATCTGCGACGACCAAGGCAAGTGGCTGGCCCGCGAACTCGACACGGTCCATCGCGAACAGCGGCTCGCCGCCCTTGCCACTCGCCGACACGTCATTGCGGCCGGGAATGTCCTGCGGTCCCAGCACGGCGACCACGCCCGGCATGCCTTTGGCAGCTCCGAGATCGAGCGTCTTCAGGCGGCCGCAGGCCACCGTGCTCAGCACCAGCGCCCCATGCAGCGTGCCGGGCGGCTCGGACATGTCGTCGATATAGAGCGCCTGTCCCGTGACGTGCTTCAGCGCGCTGTCATGGCGCCGCGCGGTGTGAACGCCGTCGCTCACAGCGCCTCGACCTCGAGCGCACGCGTCGGATCGGAGACACGCAGCTCCATCCGGCGCAGCAGGTTGGCCGCGACCTGCAGGCGATAGGCGCCGGTGCCACGCCAGTCGTCGATCGGCTGAAAATCCTTGGGGATCGCCGCAGCAGCGGCCGCGAAGCCGTCCTTCAGCAACGCCGCCTCGACATGGGTCGCGCGCTTCGGGGTCGCAGCCATGCCGCCGAAGGCAATGCGCACATCCTCGATGCGACCGTTCTTGAGGCGCAACCGATAGCCGGCCGCGACGGTCGAGATGTCCTGGTCGCGCCGCTTGCTTACCTTGTCACAGAAGAACACTTCGCCCGGCAACAGGCGCGGCATCGAGAGGCTGAGGATCACCTCGTCGGTCGCCAAGGCGGTCTTGCGGTAGTCCTGGAAGAACTTCTCGAGCGGAACGTCGCGTGTGCCGCGTACCGACGCGAGCGTCACCGTCGCCTCGAGCGCGATCAGCACGGGCGGCATGTCGCCGATCGGCGAGGCGTTGCCGACATTGCCGCCGATCGTGCCGAGGTTGCGGATCTGCCGTGAGCCCAGCCGCGAGAGGTAGGGACGCAAGGCAGGATAGGCCTTGGTCAGCACCGGCATGGCCTGCGAATAGGTCACGGCGGCGCCGAGCGTGATCTCCTCCTTGTCCGCCGAGATCGCGACCAGCTCAGGCACGTGTGCGAGATGGATGATCGTCTTCGGCGGCTTGCGCTGGTGTCCGGCCAGCAGCCCGAGATCCGTACCGCCGGCGAGCAGCGTCGCGTCAGGATGCGCGGCGCGCAGCTTCAGCAGCTCTTTCAGCGAGCGCGGCGCATGGAAGGTGCCGTCGAACACGGCCGATTTCGCGCGTCGCTCGACGACCGGCGCCGGCTCGATCGCCACGCCCGCCACACGGGTCATCGCGTCGACGATCGGCCGATAGCCGGTGCAGCGGCAGAGATTGCCGGCCAGCGCCTCGTGGATAGCGTCGGGCTCGGCCTTTTCTGCCCCAGCGGCAAAGGCGAAGGCCGACATGACGAAACCCGGCGTGCAGAAGCCGCATTGCGTGGCGTCGGCCTCGGCCATCGCCGTCTGCACGAAATGCGGCGCGCCGTCGGTGCCGCGCAGC
>SCVT01000073.1 GCA_004296815.1 Reyranella sp.
GCAGACCCGGAAGGACGGCCAGCCGGTGATGTCCTGGCCGTCGAAGCGCACATGGCCGCGCGCCGGCTTCTCGATGCCGTGGATGGCGCGGATCAGCGAGCTCTTGCCCGCGCCGTTGGCACCGACGATGGCCACGATCTCGCCCGCCGCGATCTCCAGCGACACGCCGGCCAGCGCCTGGGCGTCGCCGTAGTAGAGGTCGAGGCCCTCGACGCGGAGCAGGGCGGCGGTCATTCGACCTCCTGCTCGCCGAGATAGACGTCGAGCACGGCCTGGTGCCGCGAGATCTCGGCAGGCGTGCCCTCGGCGATCTTCTCGCCGTAGCTCACGACGACGACTCGGGCAGCCAGCGCCATCACCGCACGCATCACGTGCTCGATCAGCAGGATGGTGAGGCCGGTGCGGGCATTGAGCTCGCGCAGGAAGGCCACCATCACATCGATCTCGGTGGGGCGCAGGCCGGCCATCACCTCGTCGAGCAGCAGGAGCTTGGGCTCGGTGGCGAGCGCGCGCGCGACCTCGAGGCGCTTGCGGTCGGGCAGCGTCAGACTTTCTGCCGCCTGGTGGCGCCGGTCGTGCAGGCCGAGCTGCGCCAGAATGTCGGCGGCATGGGCGCGCGCCTCGGGCAACGCCGGCCGGCGATGCAGCGCGCCGACCGTGACGTTCTCCAGCACACTCAGCCCCTTGAAGGGCTTCACGATCTGGAAGGTGCGGCCCACGCCCGCGTCGCAGACGAGGTCGGGCCTGAGGCCGGAGATCTTTTTTCCATCGAGGTCGACGCTGCCGGCGTCGGGACGGTAGACCCCGGCGATCATGTTGAAGATCGTGGTCTTGCCCGCGCCGTTCGGCCCGATCAGCGCATGGATGGCGCCGGCCGGGACGTCGAAGGAGACATCGTGGACCGCGCGCAGGCCGCGGAAGCTCTTGCCGATGCCGGCGAGCGAGAGCTGCGCGCCGCTCATCGCCGCTTCTCGCCGAAGCCGAAGCGCTCGGCGAGCCACGGCCAGACGCCGGCCGGCCGGTACATCACGATCACCAGCAGCGCGAGGCCGTAGAAGATCTGCTTGATGCCGGGGACGTGGAAGACCTCGCTGAGGTCGGTGAAGATCTCGCCCAGCCCGGTCAGCACGACAGCGCCGACGATCGGTCCGAACAGCGTGCCCAGACCGCCGATGATCGGGGCGAGGGTGAACTCGATCGAGCGGCCCATGGCGAAGGCCGTCTCGGGGAAGAGGTTGTTGTAGTAGAAGGCGTTCCAGACGCCGGCGAGCGCCGTCATCGCAGCGGAGATCACGATGGCGATCATCTTGCAGCGGAACACCGGCACTCCGACGGCCTGCGCCGCCTCCGGATCCTCGCGGATCGCGAGCAAGTAGCGTCCGAGCCGGCTCTCCAGCAGGGCGCGACAGGCGATGAAGGCGCCGACCGCCAGCGCCAGGATCACATAATAGAAGAGCACCGCGCCACCGCGCAGGTTCAGCGGATCGCTCGTCGCATCGACCTTGAGGAAGAGGCCGCCCGAGCCGCCGACCCAGTCCCAGTGGTCGAACGCGATGCGCGTGAACTCGCTGAAAGCGATGGTGAGCAGGGCGAAGTAGACGCCGGCCAGCGAGAAGCGGAAGCCGAGATAGCCGACGATCGAGCCGGCGAGCGCCGCCACGGCGACCGCGACGAACACGCCGGCCCAGGGGCCGATGCCGTAGTGAAAGAAGAGGCCCGCCGCGATGTAGCCGCCCAGCCCGGCATAGAGCGCATGGCCGAGCGAAAGCTGGCCGGCGAAGCCCATCATGATGTTCCAGGCCTGGCCGACATAGGCGAAGTAGAGGACCAGGATCAGGACGGAGAGGCCGTACTTGCCGAGGAGCGCCGGCGCCACCAGCAGGGCCGCCAGCAGAAGGCCCAACCCCCACAAAGCGCGCGACGGGACGCCGTCGGTCATGCGGGCGAGGAAGCTCACTGCGGGCTCTTGCCGAACAGGCCCTGCGGCCGCAGCAGCAGCACCAGGATCAGGATGCCGAAGCTCACCATGCTCTTGAGCGAGGGCTGCAGCAGCAGGCCGGCGACGGCTTCGCTGACGCCGATCAGCAGGCCGCCGGCCAGCGCGCCGGTCATGCTGCCGAGCCCGCCCACGATCACGATGACGAAGGCCAGCAGTGTGTATTCGGCCGCGAGGAAGGGCGTCACCGGGATGATGGTGATCATCAGTGCGCCGGCGGCACCCACGCAGGCCGCGCCGACGCCGAATGTGAAGGCGTAGAGCCGCCGCACGTCGAGGCCCACGACCAGCGCGCCGAGGTTGTTGTCGGCGGCGGCACGGATCGACTTGCCGGTACGGGTGCGGGTGAAGAAGAGCCACAGCAGGCCCGCAATGACGACGGCCGTGAGGGCGGCGTGGACGCGCACCGCATCGAACACGAAGGGCCCGAGTTCGTAGGATTCGAACTGCGCCTCCATCTGGACGCCGCGCGAGTCGGGTCCGGCGATGGCGAGGCTCAGGTTGACCAGAAGGATGGCGATCGCCAGCAGCAGCAGAAACTGCTGGTGCTCGGGTCGTCCGATGAAGGGCGAGATCACGACCCTCTGCAGCGCGTAGCCCGCGAAGAAGAAAAGGAG
>SCVT01000645.1 GCA_004296815.1 Reyranella sp.
GGCGTCGATCCGCTGGTGCTGTTCGAGGCGGTGCGCCAGGGCGCGATCGGCCGGCGCCACACCTATGACGGGCTGATCGACCAGTTCCTGCCCGGCACCTACGACCCGCCAGCCTTCGCGCTCCGCCTCGCGCACAAGGACGTCTCGCTTGCCGTCGCACTGGGCAAGGAAGTGAGCGTGCCGATGCGGCTCGCCAACCTCACGCTCGAGGAGATGACCGAGGCGCTGAACCGCGGCTGGGGCGATCGCGACTCTAGGGTGGCGATGCTTCTCCAGGAGGAGCGCGCCGGCGTGAAGATCGCCGTCGACGCCGAGCGCCTGCAGGCTTCACTCAAGGACCACGACCCCGGCACGGGGTGACGTTCAGCGCCGCACGCGCTCGCGGTGCAGGATGTAGAGGCCTGAGCCCACGATCACGGCGATGCCGGCGAAGGCGAGCGTGTTGGGCACTTCGCCCCACACGACGTAGCCGATGGCCAGCGCCCACAGGATCGAGGAATAGCGGAACGAGCCCATGACCGAGATCTCGCCGCCCGAGCGCAGCGCGATCACCAGGAACTGGTAGCCGATCGCCAGCAAGAGCGACGACGATGCGATGTAGATCCAGGCCCGGTCGTCGATCGGCTGCCAGCCTTCGAGCACGCCCCAGACGCAGCCGACGATCGCCACCGTGATCGCCGTCGTGAAGGAGACGACCAGCGTCGGCACGGCAGGCGGCAAGTGGCGGGCGATGATGTCGCGGAAGGAGCCGAGGACCGTCCCGGCGAGCGCCACCCAGGTCCACATGTTGATGTCGCCCGGCCGCGGCTGGATCACCAGCAGCACGCCCAGGAAGCCCACGCCGACCGCGCTCCAGCGCCGCCAGCGCACGTCCTCCTTGAGGATCAGCACGGCGAGCACCGTCAGGATCAGCGGCGTCGAGAGGTTGACGGCCGAGGCGATGGCGAAGGGAATCTGGAACAGCGCGATCAGGTAGATGATCGCCGCGCCCGCCTCCAGTCCGCCGCGCAGCATCACCCTGGGGTGGACCGCGTAGGAGATCTTGCGCCAGGCGCCGGTCGCCAGCAGCGCGAGGCCGCACCACAGCGTCGCGAAGAGGCCGCGCACGCCGATCGCCTGCACCGAGGGCACGGTCTCGGCGGCGAGCTTGATCAATGCGTCGTTGAAGATGAAGACGACGACCGACGCCAGCATCGCCACGATGCCGCGGGTGTTGTCGATCATGACTCGATCCGGCGCTGCCTGACGGCGGCTACTTCGCCATCTTCTCGATCAGCTTCCACTGCTCGGCGCTCACCGGCACGACCGAGAGGCGCGACTGGCGCACCAGGCCGAAATCCTTGAGCTTCGGCTCGGCCTTGATGGCGGCGAGCGTCACCGGTGTCTTCACCGGGCCGACCGGCTTCACGTCGACGGTGACGGCCTTGCCGTCCTTGTCGGTCGGGTCGGGATAGGCCGCCTTCACGATCTCGGCGATGCCCACGATCTCCTTGCCCTCGTTCGAGTGGTAGAAGAAGCAGCGGTCGCCGGGCTTCATCGCCTTGAGGTTGATCGCGGCCTGCGCGTTGCGCACGCCGGTCCACGACGTCTTCTTGTCGGCCACGAACTGCTGCCAGGAATAGGCCGAGGGCTCGGACTTGATGAGCCAGTACGCCATGAATTTCCCCCTACTTCTTCATTCGCCTTCGCGACGCAGCGGCCGCGCCAGCAGGGCGCGGATCGCGTCGTCGAGGTCGGCGCCGCGGTGCAGGATAGCATCGACGGCGGCGCAAATCGGCATCTCGATGCCGAGCTTTGCAGCGCGCGCCAGCACGGCCGGCGCGGTCGGCGCGCCCTCGACCACCTGGCGGCGGCCTTCCATGTAAGCTTCGAGCGTCATGCCCTTGCCCAGCGCCACGCCGAGCGAGCGGTTGCGCGACAGCGGACCGTGGCAGGTCAGGACGAGATCGCCGAGACCGGCCAAGCCCGTGAGCGTCTCGACCCGCGCGCCCATCGCGTTGCCGAGCCGCGCCATCTCGGCGAAGCCGCGCGTCACGAGGGCGGCGGCGGCGTTGTGGCCGAGGCCGCGGCCCTCGACGATGCCGGCGGCGATCGCCAGCACGTTCTTGATCGCGCCGCCCAGCGACACGCCGATCACGTCGTCGGTCCAGTAGGGGCGGAACATGCCGGCCGCCAGCGCGGCGGCAAGGTCGCGGCCGAGCGAGGCATCGGACGTCGCGATGCTGACGGCAGTCGGCAGGCCCTGCACCGCCTCCTCCGCGAAGCTCGGGCCCGACAGCATGGCGAAGGGCCGGTCGGGCATCACCTCGGCCAGCACCTCGGGCATCAGCAGCCCGGTCGCCGTCTCGATGCCCTTGGAGCAGATCACGACCGGCGAGGTGCCGGGCAGGTCGGCCGCGACGGTACGCACCGCCTGCGCGGGACAGCAGAGCAGGATCGCGTCGCAGGCATCCAGCGAGGCCAGCGCAAAGGCGATCTCGATGCCGGGTTCCAGCACCTGTCCCGGCAGGTAGACGGGATTGGTGCGCTTGTGGACGATCGAGGCCGAGATCGCGGGATCGCGCGACCACAGGGTGACGCGCCGCGTCGCACGCCGCGCGAGGCAGGCCAATGCCGTGCCCCAGGCGCCGCCGCCGACCACACCGATATGATGAACGTCACTCACGCGGGCGAACTCACAGGCTGAGATTGAAGGCGAGGGAGATGCGCTGCGCCGTGCCGCGATAGGGCCGGACCTGGTGCAGCATCCACGACGGAAACATGACCAGCCGCCCGGCCTTGGGCACGATCGTCTGGTTGGTGCCGACCGACAGGCCGCCCGGCAGCGCAAAGGCGAGATGCGGTGCGTACATCGCGGGCGCCGGCCCGCGCGGATCCATGAACTCGAGCTCGCCGCCCAGCGACGGGTCGGCCGCGATGCCGCCGTCATCGACATAGTAGACGCCCGACCAGAAGGCGCCGGGATGCGAATGGAACTCGTTGCCGTGGCCCGAGCGGTTGACGTTGCCCCACATGTTGGCCTGCCACATCACGGCGACCGGCTTGCCGGCACGGTCGGTGGTAGCGCGGTTGGCGATGTTGCGGCCGATCGCCAGCAGCTTGATGGCGGCAGGCCCCGCCCACTTGTCGACGTCCCAGGTCGACTGCCAGCCGCCGAGCGTGCTGTGCGACTTGCTGGGCTGCTCCTGTTCGCGCTTCAGCAGCGCCGGCATCAGCGCGGCGTTGAGCTGCGGACCGTCGGGCAGATCGACGACCAGGATGGGCGTCGCAAAGGCCGCGACCGTATCGAAGGCGAGCTGGTTGCTCATGCGTCCACTCTACACGCGATTGGCGGCGTCGGGGTCCAGCGCAAGATCCAAGGGCCAGCGCGGACGGGGCCGGAAATCAAGATCGTCGGTGCGGCCGAGCCTGAGCCGCTCGACGCCCGCCCAGGCGATCATGGCGCCGTTGTCGGTGCAGAGCTTCACCGGCGGCGCGACGAGCTTGGCGCCGTTGGCCGCCGCGACCTCGTCAAGGCGCTGGCGCAGATAGAGGTTCGCCGCGACACCGCCCGCCACCACGAGCGTCGGCGCCGGTGCCATCGCCAGCGCGTTGGCGCAGCGGTCGGCCAGCACGTCGCCCACCGTGCGCTGGAAGGAGGCGCAGAGATCGGCGATGGCGCGCGGATCGTCGGCCGGCAGCTTCTCGACGGCCAGCTTTTCGATAGTTTGCCGCACGGCGGTCTTGAGGCCGGAGAAGGAGAAGTCGCAACCGGGCTTGCGCCACATCGGCCGCGGCAGGGCGAAGCGCTTGGGATCGCCGCCGGCCGCCGCCTTCTCGACGGCGGGTCCGCCGGGGAAGCCGAGGCCCAGGAGCTTCGCGGTCTTGTCGAAGCATTCGCCGACCGCGTCGTCGATGGTGGTGCCCAGCCGCGTGAAATCGCCGGGACCGCGCACCGTCAGGAGCTGGCAATGGCCGCCCGAGACCAGCAGCAGGAGATACGGAAACTCGACCGCCTCGGTCAGGCGCACCGTGAGCGCATGGCCTTCGAGATGGTTGATGGCGAGGAACGGCTTCTCGTGCGCGAAGGCCAAAGCCTTGGCGGTCATCACGCCCACCATGACGCCGCCGATGAGGCCCGGTCCGCCGGTCGCGGCGATACCGTCGAGGTCGGCCAGCTCCACCCCGGCGTCCGACAATGCCTGCTCGACCAGCCCGTCGATCCGTTCCAGATGCGCCCGCGCGGCGATCTCCGGCACGACGCCGCCGAAGCGGCGATGCTCGGAAAGCTGGCTGTAGACGGTGTTCGACAGGATGCGCCCGACCGGCGCCGTCCCGGGCGGTCCCTCGACCACGGCGACGGCGGTCTCGTCGCAGCTCGTTTCGATGCCCAGCACGCGCATGGGCTGTCTTCTAGCGTCGCGGCCCCCGCTAGGCTAGAGCAGCGCCATGGCGTCTCCCCTCCTCCGGCTCGGCACGCGCGGCAGCCGGCTCGCCCTCACCCAGACCGGCCTGGTGCGCGATGCACTGGCCCGCGCGGTCCCTGCACTTTCCGCCGAGGGCGCGGTCGAGATCGTGGCCATCAAGACGACCGGCGACGTGATCCAGGACCGGCCGCTCTCCGAAGCGGGCGGCAAGGGCCTGTTCGTGAAGGAGATCGAGGAGGCGCTGCTCGCCAAGCGCATCGACGCCGCGGTCCACAGCATGAAGGACATGCCGACGGCGCAGCCGCCCGGGCTCGCCATCTCGGCCTTCCTGCCGCGCGAGGACACGCGCGACGTGCTGATCGCGGGCGACATCACGCGCATCGAGGATCTGCCCAAGGGCGCCATCGTCGGCACCTCGGCGCTGCGCCGCCGCGCGCTGCTGCTGCACAAGCGGCCCGACCTCGAGATCGTGACGCTCCGCGGCAATGTCGAGACACGTCTCGCCAAGCGCGAGGCCGGTGTCGTCGCCGCTACCCTGCTGGCGCTCGCCGGCCTGAAGCGGCTCGGCATGGCCCATGTCGGGACGCCGATCCCGAACGAGGACATGCTGCCCGCCGTCGGCCAGGGCGCGGTCTGCATCGAGGCGCGCGAGGACGATGTGCAGACGCGCGGCTGGCTGGCCGCGATCGACCATGCCGCGACGGCGACCTGCGTGCGTGCCGAGCATGCGATGCTGGCCGTGCTCGACGGCTCCTGCCGGACGCCGATCGCGGGCCATGCGGTCCTCACGGGCGACGATCTCCATTTGCGCGGACTGATCGCGCGGCCCGACGGCTCCGAGGTGGTTGCCACGGAGCGGCGCGGCAAGGCGGCTGACGCCGCCGCGATGGGCGCCGACGCTGGCCAGGAACTGAAGCGCCGCGGCGGACCTAACTTTTTCGATTAAAGCTTCTGGCAGACGAAGGCGTAGCCTGGGAACAGGCCGGACTTCTCGCGCTCGAGCTGCTCCCAGTTCTCGAGGTTCGCCATCGTGCGGTCGTTGCGGAAGCGCGACGCGTAGAGCGCGAGCGGTCCCGCACCCGCATCGGCGCGCTGCGAGGTACCGACGTTGAACTCGAAGCCCAGGAAGCGCAGCCCGCTGCCGTCGAGGAAGCTGCGCAGCCGCGAGACCGTGAAGCGGTGCTCCTGCACGTGGAAGCAGAGGTCGCGCAAGAGGCTCGCGCTCCAGAAATCCTCCGACTCCTGCAGCGCGCGGAGCCGCCGCCATTCGCCGCTCATCACCTTGCGCCGGAACTCGCGCAACCCGTCGAGCGTCGCGGGCAGACGCGCGGCCTCGATGTCGCGCCGCGCCTTCACGACCAGGACGCGCGCATGCTCGCCGTAGAGACCGAGGCGCAGGAAGGCGCCGGGCCGCAGCACCGAGGAGATCGCGAGCAGGCCCGCCTTCGGGTCGGCCATGTGATGCAGCACGCCCACGCACTCGGCATGGTCGAAGGTGCGGCCGAGCTTCGGCAGGTCGAGGATGTCGCCGCGCAGGAACGCGATGTTGCCGATGCCATGGCGCGCGGCCATGCGCTTGCCGTAGGCGAGGCTCGCGCGGGAAAGATCGACGCCCGTCACCTGGGCGTTGGCGTAGGACGATGCGACGGTGAGCGGATGCTGGCCGGTGCCGGCGCCCGGCATCAGCACCTGCAACGGGCCACTGCCGAAGTCGACGGTATCGGCGTGCGGGAAGTCGGCCATCAAGGCGGCGCGCACGTCGACCTGTGGTCGTCGCGCAAGATGCGTCCAGCGCGGATAGGGATTGGCCTCGTACATCGCGGCAACGGACTGTGAGACCGCATCGGTGATCGGCGCGATCTCGGGAATTTCGGCCGCGAATGCACGTTCCTCGACCTGCTCGGGCCGCGGCTCCGCGGGCATGCGGAACATCGCAGCCTTCGCGGGATCGGTCACCGCGGCATCGTCGGGCCAGACATATTCGTTCAGCCACGCCTGCTCGGCGAGCGAGGCCGCGAGCGCGTCGATCGACGGCGACGACGGAGCCGCGGCGACGGCCGCACGCAGCTTCAGGAGCTTACGTTCCAGCGCGGCGTCGCGGTTCAGCGACTTGCGCAGGAACTCGTGCAGCAGGCGGTCCTGCGCCAGCACACCAAGCGAGTTGTCGGCCGGCCAGCCGACCGTGACCTGGTTGGCCGCACCCCAGCCGACAGCGTCCCAGTTCGCGCCTTCGTCGGCATAGGCTTCGAGCAGCAGTTCGCGCAGATGCGCGTTGGGTTGCGGCGTGCGGGCACGTTCGAGGATGGCGTCGAGGCCGAGACGCGCGCCGGCGTCGCGTGGGTTCGCCTTCAGCGCGCCTCGGTAGGCAGCCATCGCCTCGTCGAAGCGGCCGGCCGCAAAGAGCTCGTCGCCAGCAGAGGTCACAGGCTGAGGTTGAAGGCGATGGAGATGCGCGTCGCGGTGCCGCGATAGGCACGCACCTGGTGCATCAGCCAGGACGGGAACATGACCAGCCGGCCGGCGCGCGGATGCATCGACTCGAAGACGCCGCCCGACAGGCCGCCCGGCATGGCAACGCCGAGATGCGGCGCATACATCATCGGGCCGGCGCCGCGCGGATCGAGGAACTCGAGCGCACCACCCAGCGCGGGATCGTCGGCGATGCCGCCGTCGTCGACATAGTAGGTCCCCGACCAGAAGGCGCCGGGATGCGAGTGCATCAGGTTGGCGTTGCCCGAGCGGTTGATGTTGGCCCACATGTTGGCGCGCCACGTGACGGCGAAGAAGCCGGGATGCGGCCCACCGCCGGCATCGCCCTTGCGGTCGGTCGTCACTTTGTTGGCGACGTTGCGCGCGATCGCCAGCAGCTTCAGCGCCGGCGCGCCGCCCCAGCGGTCCATGTCCCAGCTCGACTGCCAGCCGCCTTCGTTGGAATGCTGCGTCGTCGGATGCGACGTCGCGCGCTCCTCGATCACCTTGCGCAGGTCGGCGTTGAGGGCGGCGGCGTCCGGCACGTCGAAGACGACCAGCGGCGTGGCGAACAGCGGAACGATCTCGGGCGCGTTGTTCGGCGCATTACTCATGCAGCGAGCCTATACCCGATCCGGAACGGATTGCCACCAACGGCGCCGGGCCTCTAGAGTCGCGCCCATGTCCCCGATCCTGCGCCTGTTGCTGACGCTGTGCGGGCTCACCTCCCTGCTCGCCGCCTGCGAAACCGCGCCCGTCTCCGGCCGCTCCCAGATGATGCTGGTGAGCGAGAACGAGGAGCGGCAGATGGGCCTGCAGGCCTATCGCGAGGTCCTGAACAAGGAGAACCTGTCGAGCGACGGCCAGACCAACGCGCTGGTCGAGAAGGTCGGCCGGCGCATCGCCGCCGCGGCCGAACGCCCACCCGGCGACCTGTGGCGCGCGCCGCGCTTCCGCTGGGAGTTCAAGACCGTCGACAAGAACGAGCCCAACGCCTTCTGCCTGCCGGGCGGCAAGATCGTGGTCTACACCGGCATCCTGGCGATCACGCGCACCGAGGCGGGCCTCGCGGTCGTGATCGCCCACGAGGTCGCGCACGCGCTGGCCCGCCACGGAGCCGAGCGCATGAGCGACCAGATGGTGGCCCAGGTCGGCACCGCCGCCGCCGCGGTCGCCCTGTCGGCCACGGTGACCGGCCGCAGCCGCACCTATCTTCCGGCCATGATGGCCGCGCTCGGCGCCGGCGCCACGGTGGGCTACCTGCTGCCGATGTCGCGGGCGCAGGAATCCGAGGCCGACCGCATCGGCCTCGTGCTGATGGCGCTGGCGGGCTACGACCCGCGCGAGGCCGTCAGCCTCTGGGAACGCATGCGGGCCGCCAGCACCGGCCAGAAGCAGGCAGAGTGGCTGAGCACGCACCCCTCCGACAGCACGCGCATCACCGATATTCGCCGCTGGCTGCCCGAGGCGATGAAGTATTATCGCCCGCAATGACCGACACACTCGACTATGACGCGACGGGGCTGCTCTGCCCGCTGCCCGTGCTGCGCGCCAACCGCAAGCTGCGCGAACTCAGCGTCGGCGGCCTGCTCACCGTGCGCGCCACCGATCCCGCCGCGGAAGCCGACTTCCCGGCCTATTGCCGCCAGACCGGCCACGAGCTCGTCTCCTCGACGCGCGACGGCGAGGTGCTGGTGTTCGTGATCCGGAAACGCTAGACGGCGATCCGACAGTTACAGAGAGAGTTCATGCCCAAGAGCACCTTCAAGACGATCGACTCCATCGACATGGCCGGCAAGCGCGTGCTGGTGCGCGTCGACCTCAACGTGCCGATGAAGGCCGGCAAGGTGACCGACGCCACGCGCATCGAGCGCGCCGCGCCCACGATCAAGGAGCTCGCGGCCAAGGGCGCCAAGGTGATCGTGCTCAGCCATTTCGGCCGGCCCGACGGCAAGCGCGTGCCGGAGATGACGCTGCGCCCGCTGGTCGAGCCGCTGGAGACGGCGCTCGGCAAGCCGGTCGCTTTCGCCGAGGACTGCATCGGTCCGCTCGCCGAGGAAGCCGTCAAGGCGATGAAGCCGGGCGACGTGCTGCTGCTCGAGAACCTGCGCTTCCACAAGGAAGAGGAGAAGAACGAGGCGGGCTTCATCGACAAGCTGTCGCTGCTGGGCGACGTCTATGTGAACGACGCCTTCTCCGCCGCGCACCGGGCGCACGCCTCGACCGAGGGCCTCGCCAACCGCCTGCCCGCTGCCGCCGGCCGCCTGATGCAGGCCGAGCTCGAGGCTCTCGACAAGGCGCTGGGCAACCCGAAGCGCCCGGTCTGCGCCATCGTCGGCGGCGCCAAGGTCTCGACCAAGCTCGACCTGCTGGGCAACCTCGTGGGCAAGACCGACAAGCTGATCATCGGCGGCGGCATGGCCAACACCTTCCTGCACGCGCAAGGGATCAAGGTCGGCAAGTCGCTCGCCGAGAAGGACCTCGCCGCCACCGCGCTCGAGATCCTGGAGAAGGCGAAGGCCGCCAAGTGCGCCGTGCTGCTGCCGATCGAC
>SCVT01000646.1 GCA_004296815.1 Reyranella sp.
ACAGCGTCGTCTTGCCGGTGCCGGAGAGGCCGAAGAAGATCGCGACGTCGTTCTTCGGGCCGACATTGGCCGAGGCGTGCATGGGCAGCACGTTCTTGTCGGGCAGCAGGTAGTTCAGGATGGTGAACACCGACTTCTTGATCTCGCCGGCGTACCAGGTGCCGCAGATCGCCACGACGCGATCGGTGAAGTTCACGAGGATGGCGCAATCCGACGCCGTGCCGTCGAGCTTCGGGTCGGCCTGGAATCCCGGCAAGTTGAGGATGGTGAACTCGGGCTTGAAGCCCTCGAGCTCCTCGGCCTTCGGACGCAGGAACATGTTGCGGGCGAAGAGGTTGTGCCAGGCCGTCTCGTTGACGACGCGCACGCCGATGCGGTGCGCGGGATCGGCGCCGGCCCAGCAGTCGCGCACGAACAGGTCGCGGCGCTGCGCATAGGCGATCATGCGGTTGTAGAGGGCGCGGTAGCGATCGGGCGTGATCGGCTTGTTGGTCTTGCCCCAGTCGATACGGCTCTTGCTCTCGCTGTCCTCGACGATGAACTTGTCGTTGGGCGAGCGGCCGGTGTGGATGCCGGTGCGCACCACCAGCGCGCCCCCGTCGGCGACGACCGCTTCGCGACGGCGCACCGCCTCCTCGTAGAGCGACGGAACCTGCAGGTTCCAGTAAACGTTGCTCAGGTTCTTCAGACCGAGCACTTCCAGTCCGAATTTTGGTACGACGAAGCCCGCCTGATGCACAGCGTTTCTCCTGCTTTTTCCGACCGTCCGAGCGGCCTTGAATTGACGCCTATGCGCTACTGGTAGGGCTATTGGGTGGCAAGGGCCTGCGACAAGTTAGTGGCGAGGATCATGTGGATCAGATTTCGCACCAGCGAAGAGAATGCCGCGGCGCGGAATCGACGCTTTGGGCGGCGAAACAGTCAGACTGCAGCGCGCGCCTTGCCGACCAGCGCGACCAGGACCTTGCGCGCCTCGTTGCCTGCCGCCAGCGGCTGGTCGAAATCGAGACGGGCGACCGCGCCGCCCCTCCTGAGGTCGATGCCCTCCGGGTCGATGCCGGTCATGCGCCAGTCGGCGCCAGCCAGGCCCAGGAGCTTGGTCGCGTAGAGCTGGACCGCATCCGAATGGTCCTCGTTCATGTGCTCGACGATCCCCGGCTCGGCCTCGGCGAGGCCCGCCGCCGCAGGCGCCATCAGGCCTGCGGCATCGATCCAGCGGATCTTGCCGAACCCACCCACCAGGTGCGCACGTTCCACGGCGACCCGGTAGAAGTGGAAGTCCTTGAAGCCGGCGTACATCGAAGAGTCGGGGTGGCGCGCCAGGAAGCGTGCCTTCAGCCGTTCGTCGGTCGTGCGCTCGGCACGACCCACGGCGGTGACCCGCGGCCCGGTCAGGGGCTGGTCGAGCCCGCCCGTGCCGTCGAACAGCAGCGAGACGCGGGCGTCGGCCTGGATGGCCTTCGTATGCTCCGCCAGATCGCTGATCAGCAGGATGGGCGAGAGGTCGTGATCGACCGCCACCAGCACCAGCGAGGCATAGGGCCAGGCGCCGCCATCGGCCGGAAGGGCGGTGGCGAGGGCGGCCCGGTCGAGGCCGCGCAAAAGGGCACGCACGGTGCGGGGCATGTCGTCTTGGGTCATTTTCGGATCAAAAAAGCCGCAATTGTTCGTTGAGGATTGCGGGCCGGGAAGGGCGGCGGCGACGGCCCGGTCTGTGATAGCATGGTCCCACTGCCGTTGTCCGCCGTGTCTGCAGGAGAAGCCATCCCGTGCGCAAGAACATCGCCCTCGTCGACGACGACCGCAACATCCTCACCTCGGTGTCGATGCTGCTCGAAGCCGAAGGGTTCCAGATCAAGACCTACAATGACGGCGCTTCGGCACTCGAGGGGCTGAACCAGACACCACCGGACCTCGGCATCTTCGACATCAAGATGCCGCGCATGGATGGCATGGAGCTGCTCAACCGCATCCGCAAGACGCAGCAGTTCCCGGTCATCTTCCTCACCTCCAAGGACGAGGAGATCGACGAGGTGCTGGGCCTGCGCATGGGCGCCGACGACTTCATCCGGAAGCCGTTCTCCCAGCGCCTGCTGCTCGAGCGCATCCGCGCCGTGCTGCGCCGTGCCGATGCCGGCGGCGGCAAGGGCGAGGCCGCGGCCGAGCGCATCGTGCGCGGCGAGCTGGTGCTCGATCCCTCCCGCCACCAGTGCACCTGGAAGGGCAAGGAGGTGCACCTCACGGTCACCGAGTTCCTGCTGCTGAAGTCGCTCGCCGAGCGGCCCGGCCATGTGAAGAACCGCGACCAGCTCATGGACGCGGCCTACGGCGAGACGATCTACGTCGACGACCGGACCATCGACAGCCACATCAAGCGCGTGCGCCGCAAGTTCCGCGAGGTCGATGGCGAGTTCGAGCAGATCGAAACGCTTTATGGCATCGGATACCGATACCGCGACTCCTGAGCCCGGCGCGCGCCCGACGGCGCGGCAGACTCTCGGCTCCCGCATAGCCGGCTTCCTCGCCCGCCTGATTCCCGGCGTGCGGCGCAGCACATCTGCGGCCGCCGCGGAGTCACCTTCGTTGCTCCGCCGGCGCCGCAGCGTCGACCGCAGCCATTCGCCGCTGACGCGGCGCATCCTGCTGCTGAACCTGATCCCGGTCGCGCTGCTGACGCTCGGCGCCGTCTATCTCAGCGACTACGAGGAGGAGCTGATCGACGCCGAGCTCGCCTCGCTGCTGGTGCAGGGCGAGATGGTGTCGGCCGGCATCAGCGAGGTCGCGGTGGTGGGCGGCGAGACCACGGTGAACCGGCTCGATGCCGAGACCGCCCGCCAGCTCCTCACCCGGCTGGTCCGGCCGACCGGCGTGCGGGCCCGGCTGTTCAGCGAGACCGGCGAACTCCTGGGCGACTCCGAGCTGCTGACCGAGGCGGGCCGCATCCATTCCGCGCCGCTGCCGCCGCTCGAAATGACGGTGGAACAGCGCGAGCGGCTGGGCGACCAGATCAGCGACTGGATCGCCCGCCAGCTGACGCGCTCGGACCGCTTCCCCGAATATGTCGAGCGGAGCGGCCCGACGATCCGCGACTTCC
>SCVT01000647.1 GCA_004296815.1 Reyranella sp.
GGAATCGCCGATGGCGCTGGAGTGCAAGTACTGGAAGACCATCGAGCTGCCCGAGGAGAAGGGCCACGAGGCCAAGCGCGGCTCGATCGTGCTGGGCCAGGTGGTCGGCATCCACATCGATGACGCGATCCTGAAGGAGGGCCGCGTCGACGTGATGGCGTTCAAGCCGGTCGCGCGGCTGGGCTACAGCGAATACACGACCACCGAGAACGTGTGGAAGATGCGCCGTCCCGACGACCCGAGGTACCAATAGTGTTCTACGACCTGACGCGCCGCGACCGTGGCGGCATGGAAATCCCGTTCACGGCGCTCGTTGTGCCGCGTCCCATCGGCTGGATCTCGACCATCGACGGACAGGGTCGCGTCAATCTCGCACCCTACAGCTTCTACAACGCCGTCAGCGGCTCGCCGCCGATGGTCTACTTCGCGACCACCGGCACCTACGGCGACAACCCGACCAAGCACTCCAGGCGCAATGCCGAGGAGACGGGCGAGTTCGTGGTCAACATGGTGAGCGCCGAGCTCACCGAGGCGATGAACGTCACGACGACGATGGTCGACTATGGCGTCGACGAGATGAAGCTGGCGGGCCTGGCGCCTGCGCCGTCGCGCTTCGTCAAGCCGCCGCGCGTCGCCCGCTCGCCGATCGCGCTGGAGTGCAAGTACTGGAAGACGGTCGAGATGCCGGCCGAAGAGGGCCGCGAGGATCATCGGGCGACGGTGGTGTTCGGCCGGGTCGTCGGCATCCACATCGACGAGGCCATCGTCAAGGACGGCCGCATCGACATCCTGGCCTTCAAGCCGGTCGCACGCCTCGGCTACAGCGAATATACGACGACCGAGAACGTCTGGAAGATGCGTCGTCCCGACGACAACTGATCGTTACTGTGCCGCGACGATCGGCGCCACCGAGCGCGCCATGGCCAGAACGCGCCGGTCGGCCATCGCCTCGCCCATCAGCATGAAGCCCACCGGCAGCTCGCCGGTGGCGTGGCAGGGGACGCTGATGCCGCAGCGGTCCAGGAAGTTGCCGACCGCGGTGTTGCGCAGCAGCAGCAGGTTCTTTTTCGTGAACACGTCAGGCGCGTCGACCTCGGCGATGGTCGGCGCGACAATGGCGCAGGTCGGCATGATCACGGCGTCGTAGTTCTGGGTCACCGCCGACACGCGCTTCTGCAGGCTGGCGCGATTGGTCATCAGCGCGATGTAGTCGTGCGCCGTCATCTTGGAGGCGGCCTGGATGCGCGGTGCCACGTTGGGATCGTATTCGTTGCCGCGACGGGCGATCAGGTCCTTGTGCCAGGCATAGGCTTCGGCGGCGGCGAAGGTGCCCTTCGAATTGATCGTCGGCAGCTCGTTGAGCTGCGGCAGATCGATGTGCTCGATCTTCACGCCCTTGGCGGCAAGCGCCTTGCAGGCGCGCTCGAAGGCCTTGCCGACCGTGGCGTCGACGTCGTCGAACACATAGTGCTTGGGGATGGCGAAGCGCAGGCCGGCGAGCGGTACCGCATCGGGGATCGAGATCGGCTCGGCCGCAAAGACCGCGTCGACGATGGCGCAGTCCTCGACGGAGTTCGCCAAAGGTCCGATCGAGTCGAGCGAGGTCGAGAGCGGGACGACGTTGTCGATCGGCACGCGCCGCGCCGTGGGCTTGAAGCCGGTGATGCCGCAGAGCGCCGCCGGGATGCGTACCGAGCCGCCGGTATCGGTGCCGAGTGCAGCGACAGCCATGCGGTCGCCGACCGAGACCGCGGCGCCCGACGACGATCCGCCCGGTACTCTGGTGCGGTCGGCGGGGTTGCCCGGCGTGCCGTAGTGCGGGTTGGCGCCGACGCCGGTGAAGGCGAACTCGCTCATGTTGGTGCTGCCCACGATCACGGCACCGGCGGCGCGCAGCCGCGCCACGACGGGCGCGTCCACCTTGGCCGGGGCTGCATCGTCGAGCGCCTTCGAGCCCGAGAGCGTCGTCTCGCCCGCGACGTCGCAGAGGTTCTTGATCGAGACCGGGATGCCCGCGAGCGGCGAGGCCACGAGCCCCGCCTTGCGCTGCAGGTCGCTCGCGTCGGCGGCGGCCAGCGCCTGCGCCTTGTAGACCTTGATGAAGGCGCGCTTGCCTTCGCCCTTCGGATCCTCGATGCGCGCCAGCGCCTCTTCGGTGAGCTTGCGCGAGGTCGTGCGGCCCGCCGCCAGGTCGGCGGCGAGCTGGAGGATCGTCGGATTCACTATTTCCCTCGATTCTTGACCAGGTCGTCGACCACCGCCGGATCGGCGAGGGTCGACGTGTCGCCCAGGTTGCTGAAGTCGTTCTCGGCGATCTTGCGCAGGATGCGCCGCATGATCTTGCCCGAGCGAGTCTTGGGCAGGCCGGGCGCCCACTGGATCACATCGGGCGTGGCGATCGGGCCGATCTCCTTGCGCACCCAGGCGACCAGCTCCTTGCGCAGGTCTTCCGAGGAATGCTCGCCGGCCTTCAAGGTCACGTAGGCGTAGATGCCCTGGCCCTTGATGTCGTGCGGGAAGCCGACGACCGCGGCCTCGGCGACCTTGGTGTTGCCGACCAGCGCGCTCTCGACCTCGGCGGTGCCGATGCGATGGCCCGAGACGTTGATCACGTCGTCGACACGGCCGGTGATCCAGTAGTAGCCGTCCTCGTCGCGGCGCGCGCCGTCACCGGTGAAGTACTTGCCCGGATAGGTCTTGAAGTAGGTGTCGATGAAGCGCTGGTGGTCGCCGTAGACCGTGCGCATCTGGCCGGGCCAGGAATTGATCAGGCAGAGGTTGCCGGTGCAGGCGCCTTGCAGCTCCTTGCCCTCGGCGTCGACCATCACCGGCTGCACGCCGAAGAAGGGCTTGGTCGCCGAGCCGGGCTTGAGCTTGGTCGCGCCGGGCAGCGGCGTGATCAGGATGCCGCCGGTCTCGGTCTGCCACCAGGTATCGACGATCGGGCAGCGGCCGTCGCCCACCACGCGGTGGTACCACAGCCAGGCCTCGGGATTGATCGGCTCGCCGACCGAGCCCAAGAGGCGCAGGCTCTTGCGGCTGGTCTTCTTCACCGGCGCCTCGCCCTCGCGCATCAGGGCGCGGATCGCAGTCGGCGCGGTGTAGAAGATGTTGACCTGATGCTTGTCGATCACCTGCCAGAATCGGCTGGAGTCGGGATAGTTGGGCACGCCCTCGAACATCAGCGTGGTCGCGCCGTTGGCGAGCGGGCCATAGACGATGTAGCTGTGGCCGGTAACCCAGCCCACGTCGGCGGTGCACCAGTAGATGTCGCCGTCGTGATAGTCGAACACGTACTGGTGCGTCATCGACGCGAAGACGATGTAGCCGCCCGTCGTGTGCAGCACGCCCTTGGGCTTACCGGTCGAGCCCGAGGTGTAGAGGATGAACAGCGGATCCTCGGCGTTCATCGGCTCGGGCTTGCACTCGGCCGGCACCTTGGCGGCGATCTCGTGCCACCACACGTCGCGGTTCGCATCCCAGCCGACCTTGCCGCCGGTGTGCTTCACCACCAGCACCTTCTTCACGCCGGGCGCCTTCTTCAGGGCCTCGTCGCAATTGGCCTTGAGCGGCACGTGCTTGCCGGCGCGCAGGCCCTCGTCGGCCGTGATGACGACATTGCTTTCGCAGTCGACGATGCGGTTGGCGAGGCTGTCGGGCGAGAAGCCGCCGAACACGATGGAGTGGATGGCGCCGACGCGCGTGCAGGCCAGCATCGCGTAGGCGGCCTCCGGGATCATCGGCAGGTAGATCGTGACGCGATCGCCCTTCTTGACGCCGAGCTCCTTCAGCGCGTTGGCCATGCGGCACACTTCGGCGTGCAGCTCGCGATAGGTGATCTTCTTGGACTTCGACGGATCGTCGCCTTCCCAGATGATGGCCGTCTGGTCGGCGCGCTTGGCGAGATGCCGGTCGACGCAGTTGGCCGAGACGTTCAGCACGCC
This sequence comes from Reyranella sp., assembly GCA_004296815.1. Classification (GTDB taxonomy): domain Bacteria; phylum Pseudomonadota; class Alphaproteobacteria; order Reyranellales; family Reyranellaceae; genus Reyranella. The sequence continues at coordinate 3,945 of SCVT01000647.1, forward strand.
GTCGTGGAACCAGCGGATATGGACCTGGCCGTTGTAGTCGACGTCGCGCACGGCGCCGGGGCTGTAGGGCTTGATCCAGTCGACACGCTTGCCGTGCTCGCCCCAGAACTTGGCAGGGTCCTTGATCGAGGCCTCGTACATCTCCTTGTACTTCGCCTCGTCGACATAGGCGCGCTTGGCCCAGTCGGCACTGACGGCGATCAGCTCATCGGCCATGGAATTCCCTCCCGCATGGGCGTTGTGCCCTGAATTGCCTGCGTTTTAGCGCGCCGCCGTCGCCCCCGGCAATTCGACTTTGGCCACGTCCGGAAGCCGCGACCAGGCCACCATGCCGAACAGCAGGATGAGCAGCGGCATGATCGGCAGGTCGAGGCGGTTCAGGACCATGCCGAGGGTCGGAATGAGCCAGAGGGCGAAGTAGAGCACGCGCTCGCCGGGATGGAAGCCCTGGGCCGCGCCGCGTCGAAACATCGCGACCGCAGCCGGCATCAGCAGCAGCAGGTCGTAGTTCAGCGTGTAGGGCGAAACGAGGAACGTCGCGGTGGCCAGCACCGCGATCCGCGCATCGGTCGAGGCCGCAGGCCGACGGAATGCGAACCAGACCGCCGCGACGGCGAGGACGGCACCTGCGAGCTGGAGGACGCCCGCCGCGGCCGACGAGAGGCCGAGGATGCGGCCGGCGGCGAGCAGCGTCGTCATGTGCATGTAGATGCGCCGGAACATGGTCTCGGCGACCTGTGGCGAGCCCGCCTCGCGCGCGGCATCGAGGAAGGCCAGCCAGAAGTCGAGGCCGAACACGCCGAGGCTCGCGAGCGAGAGCGCCGCCACCGTGCCGATCGTCCAGGCGAGCGCCCGCCACTGGCGCGCCGCCAGCAGAGCGAGCGGCACCAGCACCCAGATCTGCGGCTTGTAGGCCAGCAGCCCGAGCAGGATGCCGGCCGCCACGGGCGCCCGGTCGAGCAGGCGCAGGCCGCCGTAGAAAAGCGCGACGCTCAGGAAGGTGTTCTGGCCGGCCAGCACGACCCAGACGGCGGCCGGCGAGGTGACGACAGCCAGCCAGCCCCAGGGATCGCGCCGGCCCTCGAGCAGGGTCGCGGCCGCGGCGGTGACGATCATGAAGACGGCGTAGGCCGCCCCGACCGACAGCAGGCCGAGCGGCAGCACCATCAGCAGCCAGATCGGCGGATAGAGAAACGGCCGGAAGAGCACGGTGCCGCCGAAGCGGTCGGCGAACAGAACGTTCTGGTACTTCGTGAAGGCGTCGATGTCGTAGACGATCGCCAGCTTGCCCGCGAAATAGGCGCGCGCGGCGGCGTCGAAGACGAGATAGTCGGGGAACAGCACGTCGAGCGCCGGCCCGATGCGCGGGCCGCCTGACAGCATGAAGATCACATAGAGCGCGTGATAGACGCCCGAGATGCCGCAGAAGACCGCGGCGATCCGGAGGTCGGTCCGCGCTCCCGGCGTCACTCGCTGAACCAGGTGGTGAAATCCTCAATCGGCGCGCGGTCCGTGATCAGGCTGTTGGGCACCACATCGGGATCGGCGTAGCCCAGTGCCAGGCCGCAGATCACGACCTGGTCGTCGGGGATCTTGAGCTCGCGCCGGACGACATGCTGGTAGCGGCTGAAGGCGGCCTGCGGGCAGGTGTGCAAGCCCTTCTCGCGAGCCAGCAGCATGAGCTGGTCGAGGAAGATGCCGCAGTCGATCCACTGGCCGTTGCCCATGCGCTTCTCGACGCAGAGGATCATGCCGACCGGCGCGTCGAAGAACTCGTAGTTCTTGCGGAACTGCTTCAGCATGCCGGCGGCGTCGCCGCGCGGCACGCCGAGCAGCGTGTAGAGCTGCTTGCCGACCAGCTTGCGGCGCGCGTCGTAGACCGGCGTGAATTCCTGAGGGTAGACGTTGTATTCGGCGCCCGGTCCGTTGTCGCCGGCATCCATGGCGCCGAGGATCGCCGTCGACAGTCGCTTCCGCGCCGCGCCCATCGTCACGTAGAGCTTCCACGGCTGCAGGTTGCCGTTCGACGCCGCGCGGTTGGCCGTCGAGATCATCCATTCGATGTCGGCCTTGGCGACGGGATCGGGCTTGAAGACGCGCATGGAGCGGCGGGAGTTGACGGCTTCGGACACGCGCATGAACGGCTAGCTCCGGCTGAGATGACGACGCAGGAAGTCGAACAGCTTGCGCCGTGCCGCGGCGTTCTGCTGTTCGGTGAAGTAGTGCGTGGCGCCTGGGATCACGAAGGCCTCGGCGTCCTTGCCGTGATTGCGCAACGACTCGGCCATGGCAAGCGATTGCGTCACCGGCACGTTCTCGTCGCGATCGCCGTGGATCAGCAGGACCGGCGTGTCGATCTGCGCAACGCGCAGTATCGGGGAGCGAACCGGCAGACCCTCGGGCCCGCACAGGTCGTCGAGATAGTCGCGCATGAACGGGTTGGCCTCGCGCCAGCGCGCGAGATCGGTCGGCGCGTAGAGGGCGGCGACGGCGCGGATGTGCGGCTTGTGCGCGGCGGCAAGCAGCGCCACCTGGCCGCCCATCGAGGCGCCGACCAGCGCGATGCGTTCGCGGTCGACCAGCGGTCGCTTGGCGAGCCAGTCCACCGCCGCCAGCACGTCGAGCGGCTGGCGCAGGCCCTGGTCGTTCTCGCCTTCCGAGCCCAGCCAGCCGCGCAGCGACAGCGCGAGGGCGGCGTAGCCGTTGGCTGAGGCGGCGCGCGCCAGCCCGACCATGTTGTGGGCGTGGCCCGCGAAGCCGTGCAGCAGGACCAGCGCGGGATAGGGCGGCTGGCCCGCCTGCGGCTTGAAGAAGTAGCCGCCGAGGCTGACGCCATGGCCCGGCACGCGCACCTGCTCGGCGTCGGCGATGTCGGGCAGCTCGTCCCAGCGGTGCATGACCTCGATCGGCACGCCGTCGGGATCGCGGAAGCCCACCGAGTAGTAGCCGGGCGCGAGATAGTCGAGCTCCTGCGGCTTCTGGATGATCTCCGCCCCGGCGTCGCGCAGCTCGGCATGGATCTGGTCGACCTGCGCGCGGCTCTCGGCCGAGACCGCGAGCCACAGGGCGCCCGGCCCGTAGGAGACGCCGTCCTTGGCCTGGCGCATCACGAAATGGTCGTAGCCGCGCGACCACATCACGCGATCGGGGCTGGCCCAGACGCGGTGGAAGCCCAGTGTCGGCAGCCACAGGCGGTGGAAGGCGACGGAGCGCGCGAGGTCACTCACTTCGATGGCGGCGCCGGCGAAGGAGGGCCTGGGCCGCATCAGCTCGGTTCCAGCCCCAGCTCGAGCAGCTCGTCACGCCGCAGATGCTGTTCGCCCGCGAGGAAGAACTCGTCGAGCTGCGGCGGCTTGATTGTCGTGCCGGCGAGCATGGCGTGCGCCTGACCGCGATGGTGCGTCTGGTGCTGGAACAGGTGCTCCAGCACCGAGATCACCGTGGTGGGCGGCGGCTTGCGATTGGGCCGGGGCAGCACGATCGTGTCGGCGAGCGAGGCCTCGGTCTGGCGCTCGCAGAAGCCCAGCAGGCGGCGGTCACTCGCGATCTGCGCGGTGTGCAGCGACGCGGCGTCGGGAAAGTCGGGCTGCGGGTCGTGGTAGCGATCGAGCACCGTCGGGTCGCGCAGCAGCGCGTCGATGTAATAGGTGTCGACCCAGAGGATGTGGTTCAGCGTGGCGCGCAGCGAGGGAAAGAAGCTCGTGCGCTTCTCGGCGAACTCCGCCTGCGTCAGCGGCTTGGCGGCCGTGAGCAGGCGGTGGTTCGACCAGATGTTGTTGCGGGCCATGGCGACGGCATGACCCACGAGTCCCGTCGCCATGGTCGCGCCGGCGTCAGGCCGCCTGCGCGAGGTTGCGCAGCACGTAGTGCAGCACGCCGCCGTTCTTGAAGTAGCCGACCTCCTCCGCCGTATCGATGCGGCAGGTCAGGATGATCGTCTCGCTGGCGCCGTCGGGACGGTGGATGGTGAGCGGCACGTCCATGCCGGGCTTGAGCTCGCCGTCGATGCCGGAGACGTCGAACGTCTCGCGGCCGGTCAGGTTGAGCGTCTTGCGCGTCATGCCGTCCTTGAACTGCAGCGGCAGCACGCCCATGCCGACGAGGTTCGAGCGATGGATGCGCTCAAAGGTCTCGCAGACCACGGCCTTCACGCCGAGCAGGTTGACGCCCTTGGCCGCCCAGTCGCGCGAGCTGCCGGTGCCGTATTCCTTGCCGGCGATCAGGACCTGCGGCGTGTGCTCCTTCTTGTAGCGCATCGCCACGTCGTAGATCGGCTCGGGCTGGTCGGTCGTGAAGTGATGCGTGAAGCCACCCTCGATGCCCGGCACCATCTCGTTCTTGAGGCGGATGTTGGCGAAGGTGCCGCGCATCATCACCTCGTGGTTGCCGCGACGCGTGCCGTACTGGTTGAAGTCCTTGGTCGCGACGCCGTGCTCCGAGAGGTAGGCGCCGGCCGGGCTGTCCTTCTTGATCGAGCCGGCGGGCGAGATGTGGTCGGTCGTGATCGAATCGCCGAACTGGCCGAGCGGGCGGGCGCCCTTGATGTTGCTGAGCGCCCCCGGGGTCTTGCCCATGCCGTCGAAGTAGGGCGGGTTGCGCACGTAGGTCGAGTTGTCGTCCCACGCGTAGGTCAGGCTCGGCTTGGTCTTGATGCCGCGCCAGAACTTGTCGCCCTTGAAGACGTCGGCGTAGCGCTTCTTGAAGGCCTTGGCGGTGACGAACTTGTCGACCGCCTTGGAGACTTCCATGTTCGAGGGCCAGAGGTCCTTGAGATAGACCGGCTTGCCGCCCTTGCCGACGCCGATCGGATCCTTGGTGATGTCGATCTTCATCGAGCCGGCCAGCGCGTAGACCACGACCAGCATCGGCGAGGCCAGGTAGTTGGCGCGGGTCAGCGGATTGACGCGACCTTCGAAGTTGCGGTTGCCCGAGAGAACCGAGCTGACGACCAGGTCGCCGTCACCGATCGCCTTGGTGACGGGATCGGGCAGCGGGCCGGAGTTGCCGATGCAGCTCGTGCAGCCGTAGCCCACCAGGTTGAAGCCGATCTTGTTCAGGTCCTTGGTCAGGCCCGACGCGTCGAGATACTCGGTGACGACCTGCGAGCCCGGCGCCAGCGAGGTCTTGACCCACGGCTTGACCTTGAGGCCCGCCTTCACCGCGTTGCGCGCGATCAGGCCGGCACCCAGCATGACGTAGGGGTTCGAGGTGTTGGTGCAGGAGGTGATGGCGGCGATCACCACGTCGCCGTGGCCGAGATCGTAGTCGGCGCCGTCGCACTTGATGCGCTTGCCGTCGTCCTTGCGGTCGAACTCCTTCTCCATGTTCGCCACGAACTGCTGCGCGGCCTCGGAGAGCGGCACGCGGTCCTGCGGACGCTTCGGTCCGGCGAGGCTCGGCACCACGTCGCCGAGGTCGAGCGACAGCGTGTCGGTGAAGATCGGCTCGGGCGACTTCTTGGAGCGCCACAGGCCCTGCTTCTTGGCGTAGGCCTCGACGAGCTTGGCCGCGGCGCCGCGGTTGGTCGTCTTGAGGTAGCCCAGTGTGATCTCGTCGACCGGGAAGAAGCCGCAGGTCGCGCCGTATTCCGGCGCCATGTTGGCAATGGTCGCGCGGTTGGCGAGCGGCAGCTCCTCGAGTCCCTCGCCGTAGAACTCAACGAACTTGTTGACCACGCCCTTCTTGCGCAGCATCTGCGTGACGGTGAGCACGAGGTCGGTCGCGGTGGCGCCTTCCTTGAGCTTGCCGGTCAGCTTGAAGCCCACGACGTCGGGGATGACCATCGGCTGCGCCTGGCCGAGCATCGCGGCCTCGGCCTCGATGCCGCCGACGCCCCAGCCCAGCACGGCGAGGCCGTTCACCATCGTGGTGTGGCTGTCGGTGCCGACCAGCGTGTCGGGATAGGCAATCGTCTCCTTGCCTTCCTTCTTGGTCCACACGACCTGCGCCAGATACTCGAGGTTGACCTGGTGGCAGATGCCGGTGCCCGGCGGCACGACGCGGAAGTTGTCGAACGCCATCGCGCCCCAACGCAGGAACTGGTAGCGCTCGAGGTTGCGCTCGTACTCGAGCTTCACGTTGGCACCGAAGGCGGCGTTGTTGCCGAAATTGTCGACGATGACGGAGTGGTCGATCACGAGGTCGACCGGCACTA
>SCVT01000648.1 GCA_004296815.1 Reyranella sp.
GATGACGTTGGGCGTCTTCGCCACCATCCTGATGATGAAGCGGCGGGACGTCATGCTGGAGGACATCTCTGACCTCGCCGGACTGGCGCGCAACCAGCCGTTGATGGCTTTCGCCCTGCTGATCTTCATGTTCTCGCTGGCCGGCATCCCGCCGCTCGCGGGCTTCTGGGGCAAGCTCTATATCTTCATCGCCGCGGTCGAGGCGAAGCTCTACATCCCGGCCGTGCTGGGCGTGCTGGCGTCGGTCGTGGCGTCCTACTACTACCTGCGCATCGTCAAGGTGATGTACTTCGACGAGCCGGCCGAGGCGATCGACCGGCCGGTTTTCGGCGTCAACCGCGCCGTGGCGCTGGTGGCGGCCTTCCTGGTTGCCGTGTTCTCGCTAATGCCGCAGCCGCTCAGCGTCGTCGCCGCCGCCGCCGCCAAGGGCCTCTTCCCGTGACGCACGCACCCGTCCTGCCGGACGGGTGGACGCTGGTCGCTCTCGACAGCGTCGGCAGCACCAACGACGAAGCCGCGCGGCTGGCCGATGGCGGCGCCGCCGAAGGCACGGTCGTCTGGGCACGCGAGCAGGTGGGTGGCCGCGGCCGCCGCGGTCGCAGCTGGGCGTCGCCGGTGGGCAATCTCTACAGCTCGACCATCCTTCGCCCCGAGTGCGCCGCTCCGCGCGCGGCGGAGCTGGGGTTCGTAGCGGCCCTCGCCGTCGGAGATCTCGTACCGGCCGGCCGGGCGGTGCGCCTCAAATGGCCCAACGACGTGCTGGTGGACGGCGGCAAGGTCGCGGGCATCCTGCTCGAAAGTGCTATCGGCCAGGACGGCCGCGTCGAGCATGTCGTGGCCGGCATCGGCGTGAACGTGACCTTCGCCCCGCAGCTTCCCGAGATGCGCTATCCCGGCGCGAAGCTCGGCGGCACGGTGGAGGTCGCCCTTGAAGGGCTGACGCGGGCGCTCGCGACGCGCCTCGCGGAGTGGCGCAGGGACGGCTTCGAGGTCATCCGGGAGGCCTGGCTTGCCAAGGCGGGGCCCCTCGGGGCGGACGTCGACGTGCGCCTCGGCGAGGAGCTGGTGCGCGGGCGTTTCGCGGGTCTCGACCGCGAAGGCGCGCTGCTGCTGGAAACGCCGACCGGTCCGCGCAAGATCGTGTCGGGTGAGTTGCTGGGCCGGGCGGCCTGAGGAGATCGAGTGATGCTGCTGGCCATCGACGTGGGCAACACCAACTCCAAGTTCGCCGTGTTCGACGGTGACAAGCTCGTGTCGCAGTTCCGCCTGCGCACCGAACCCAAGCGTACCGCCGACGAATACGCGGCCTGGCTGACGCAGCTCATGCAGCTTCAGGGCTTCGATCCAGGCAGCATCAAGGGCGCGATCCTGGCGAGCGTCGTGCCGGCCGTGAACCTGCATCTGCGGCGCCTGTGCGAGACCTACTTCAAGACCAAGCTGTTGATCGTCGGAGAACCCGACGTCGACCTCGGCATCAAGGTGCTGATCGATCGCCCGCAGGATGCCGGCGCCGACCGGCTGGTCGGCGTGATCGCAGCTTACAAGCGCCACGGCGGGCCGCTGATCAGCATCGATTTCGGCAGTGCAACCACCTTCGACCTGATCGACAAGGACGGCAACTTCATCGGCGGTGTGCTGGCGCCAGGCGTCGAGCTCACGATCGAGTCGTTCTACCTGATGACGGCGCGCCTGCCGCGCATCCGGGTCGAGAAGCCGGCGAACGTGATCGGCAAGGCGACGGTCCCGGCTATGCAGTCGGGCATCTTCTGGGGCTATGTCGGCCTGATCGAGAGCCTGATCAAGCGCATCCGGGCCGAGTACGGCGAGCCGATGAAAGTCGTGGCAACCGGAGGGCTCGCGACGGTCTTCAAGGACGAGATCGGCCTGTTCGACGCGATTGAGCCCGACCTGATGTCGCTGGGGTTGCTGGAGATCTGGCGGCGCAACCGCCGATGACAGTTCCGTCCAACGACGAGCTGCTGTTTCTCGCCCTGGGAGGGGCGGGCGAGATCGGCATGAACCTCAACCTCTACGGCCATGCTGGCAAGTGGTTGATGGTCGACCTGGGTATCGGCTTTGCCGACGATTCGATGCCCGGCGTCGAGGTGATCATGCCCGACCCGGCGTTCATCGTGGAAAGGCGCGATGCGCTGGTCGGCATCGTGCTGACGCACGCGCACGAGGATCACCTGGGCGCCGTAGCCGACCTCTGGCCACAGCTCAAGGCGCCTGTCTATGCGACGCCATTCTCGGCCTCGGTCCTGCGCCGCAAGCTCCAGGAGGCAGGCCTGCGCGACATGGTGCCGATCACCGAGATCCCGCTCGGCGGCAGGTTCAGCTTGGCGCCGTTCGAGCTAGAGCTCATCACCATGACGCACTCGATCCTGGAGCCCAACGCGCTGGCGATCCGGACGAAGTACGGCACCGTGTTCCATACGGGGGACTGGAAGATCGATCCGGAGCCGCTGCTGGGTGATCTCACGGACGAGGCCATGCTGAAGCGGATCGGCGACGAGGGCGCTCTCGCCATGGTCTGCGACAGCACCAACGTCTTCGTCGAAGGCGAGGCGGGCTCCGAAGCGACCGTGCGGGCCAACCTCGGGAAGCTGGTGCGCGGCCGCAAGGGGCGCGTGGCCGTGACCTGTTTCGCCTCCAACCTCGCGCGCGTCGAGAGCATCGCCCTGGCCGCGGTGGCGGCCGGGCGGCATCCCGTGCTTTCCGGCCGGGCCCTTCAACGGATGGTCGAGTCCGCGCAGGAGTGTGGCTATCTCCTCGACTTCCCCGAATGCGTGCCCGAGCAGCAGGCGGGCTTTCTGCCGCGCGACAAGGTCCTGTTCATCTGCACTGGCAGCCAGGGCGAGCCGCGGGCCTCGATGGCCAAGCTCGCCAACAACGAGCACCGCGATCTTGTGCTGGAAGCGGGGGACACCGCGATCTTCTCCTCGCGGGTGATTCCCGGCAACGAGCGCTCGGTGGGGCGCCTGCAGAATGCGCTGATGGCGCATGGCGTGGACGTGATTACCGACCGCGAGGCCGACATCCACGTCTCGGGCCATCCGGCGCGCGACGAGCTGATTCGGGTCTACCAATGGGTGCGCCCCAAGATCGCCCTGCCGGTTCACGGCGAGGTTCGTCACATGGTCGAGCACGCAGCACTGGCGAGGGCCTGCCAGGTGCCGGAGACCATCGTGGCGCCGAACGGCACGCTGGTGCGCCTGGCCCCCGGCCCGGCGGAGATCATCGACAACGTTCCCTCCGGCCGGCTTGCCCGCGATGGCGACGGCCTCGTGCCGCTCGATGGCGATTCCTTGCGCGAACGGCGCAAGCTCCTGTGGAATGGCGCCGCGGCGGCGACGATCGTGCTCGACGGACGCGGCAAGGCGGTTGCGACACCGAAGGTATCCCTGCGCGGGATCGAGGACGGCGAGGGCGAACTGGCCGAGGCGATCGTGGCGGGCCTGACGGAGATGCTGGCTGATCTCAGCGCCTCGGAACGGAAGGACGACGCCAGGATCGAGGAGGCGGCTCGGCAGGCGGTGCGGCGCGTCGTGCGCGCGCACCTCGGCAAGAAGCCGTTGACGGACGTGCACATCGTCCGCATCTAGAAACGAGCCCGTGGAGAGACCGATGATCGGACGCCTGAACCACATCGCCATTGCCGTGCCGGACCTCGAGAAGGCCTCGGAACTCTATCGCACTGTGATGGGCGCCAAGGTGAGCGCGCCCAAGGCGCAGCCGGCCCATGGCGTCACCGTGGTGTTCGTCGAGCTGCCGAACACCAAGATCGAGCTGCTGCACCCGCTCGGCGAGAAGTCGCCCATCGCCAACTTCCTGTCGCGCAACGCCGACGGCGGTATCCATCACGTCTGCTACGAGGTCGAGGATATCTACGCCGCCCGCGACAAGCTCAAGGCCGGCGGCGCGCGGGTGCTAGGCGACGGCGAGCCCAAGATCGGCGCCCACGACAAGCCCGTGCTGTTCCTGCACCCGAAGGACTTCACCGGCACGCTGATCGAGCTCGAGCAGGTCTAGGAGGGCTCGCCATGAGCTGGGCCACCGGCGTCATGGTCTATCTGGTGATCTGGTGGACCGTGCTGTTCTGCGTCCTGCCGCTCGGCGTCCGCCGGGTCGAGAACCCCGGCAAGGGCGAGGAGCGGGGTGCTCCGGAGCGGCCTGAGCTTTTGCGCAAGGCCGTGATCACGACCATCGTCGCGGCAGTGCTCTGGGTGGGCTTTTTTTGGCTCCACCAGGCCGATGTCTTCAGTTTCCGGCGGCTCGAAGGAAGTTAATGCAATCTATTAAGATTGCTTCTTAAGCATTTGAATTAAAAAAGAAACGGCGGACCCTTGGTCCGCCGCCCTCTACCCCCGAAACTCGTCATAGGCGGCTTTTGCCGCTCTCCTCCCTAAAACTCGGGCTGCGCCCAAGGCGTAGGCTACTTACCCCGGCACCAACGCCTTGCCAAGACCTTTTCTTTCGATCGCCGGCCCTTTGCAGAACAATTGTTATGGCGATGGGTCGTTCGTCGACAAACAAATGTCCGCACTGTTTCGCTGATCATCCGATGTACACGTATTTGATCACGAACAGCACAGCGAGAATTCCGACGGCCGGATGGATGTCGCGGTAGCGACCGGCTGCCAGTTTGATTCCGGCGTACGAGATGAAGCCGAAGGCGATGCCGTCGGCGATCGAGAAGGTGAACGGCATGGCGATTGCCGTGATAACCGCCGGCGCCGCTTCGGTGAGGTCGCTCCACTCGATCTCCGTCAGGCCGCGCGCCATGAGGCAGGCGACGTAGAGAAGGGCCGGCGCCGTTGCGTAGGCCGGAATTGAGCCAGCCAGCGGCGCCACGAAGAGCGCGAGCAGGAAGAGCAAGCCGACCGTCGCGGCCGTAAGGCCGGTGCGGCCGCCGGCGTTGATGCCCGACGCGCTCTCGATATAGCTCGTTGTGGTCGAGGTACCGACAGCGGCGCCGATCATGGCGGCGGCGCTGTCGGAGATCAGCGCGCCGCGCAGGCCCGGCACGGTGCCGTCAGGCCGCATGAAGCCGCCGCGATGGGCGAGCGCGATCAGCGTCCCGGTATTGTCGAACAGGTCGACGAAGAGGAACGCGAAGACGACGGTGACCAGGCCCACCTGGAAAGCGCCAGCCAGATCCATCTGCAGGAAGACGGGCCCGATCGAGGGCGGCACGTCGAAGATGCCGGCGAACTTCTGATGGCCGGCCAGGATCGAGATCAGGGTCACGACCAGGATGCCGATGATGACGCCGCCCATGACGCGGCGGTACTCCAGCGCCACGATGATGGCGAAGCCCAAGACCGCCATGACGACCGGCCAGCTCGCGAGCTTGCCGTGCGTAACCAGGGTCGCCGGATGATCGACGACGATGCCGGCGTTTTTCATGGCGATAAGGGCCAGGAACAAGCCGATGCCCGCAGCGATCGCCATCTTGAGTGAGCGGGGGATCGCGTTGACGATCCATTCGCGGATCGGCAGGACGCTGATGATCAGGAAGATCACGCCAGAGATGAACACGCAGCCAAGCGCCACCTGCCAGCTATGGCCCATGCCGCCGACGACGCCGAAGGCGAAGTAGGCATTGAGCCCCATGCCTGGCGCGAGCGCGATCGGGTAGTTGGCGAGGAAAGCCATCAGGAAGCAGCCGATGGCGGCTGCGACACAGGTCGCGGCGAACACGGCGCCGAACGGCATGCCTGCCGCCTTCAGGATGTCCGGGTTGACGAAGATGATGTAGGCCATCGTCAGGAAGGTCGTCAGACCCGCGACGAGCTCGGTCCGTACGGTCGTCTTGTTCTCGCTCAGCTTGAAGATCTGTTCGAGCATTCGGTTCTCCCCCGGTTGCTGCGCTGAGTGTGCGGGCATACCCCTGTGCAAAACCAGCGTCGCGACCCGCCTGGAGTGCCTTGGTTTGCCTTTGCCCGACCCGTTCCCTACAGTCCGCCGCCACCCCAGACGACCTGCCCGAGGACCCTGCCAGCATGCGGATGAGCCAGTATTTTCTGCCGACCCTGAAGGAGAATCCCTCAGAGGCGCAGATCGTCTCGCACCGCCTCATGCTGCGCGCCGGCCTCGTTCGCCAGACCAGTGCCGGCATCTATGCCTGGCTGCCGGCCGGCTTCCGCGTGCTGAAGAACATCGAGCGCATCGTCCGCGAGGAGCAGGATGCGGCAGGGGCCCAGGAGGTCCTGATGCCGACCATCCAGTCGGCCGAGCTGTGGAAGGAGAGCGGGCGTTACGACGCCTACGGACCCGAGATGCTGCGCATCAAGGACCGTCACGACCGCGAGATGCTCTACGGGCCGACGAACGAGGAGATGATCACCGTTCTGTTCCGCGATGGCGTAAAGAGCTACCGCGACCTGCCGAAGAACCTCTATCACATCCAGTGGAAGTTCCGTGACGAGGTGCGTCCCCGGTTCGGCGTGATGCGCGGCCGCGAGTTTCTGATGAAGGACAACTACTCCTTCGACATCGACAAGGCCGGCGCCATCCACTCCTACAACCGGATGTTCGTGGCCTACCTGCGCACCTTCGCGCGCATGGGCCTCAAGGCCATCCCGATGCGCGCCGACACCGGCCCGATCGGCGGCGACCTCAGCCACGAATTCATCATCCTGGCGGAAACGGGCGAGAGCGCCGTGTTCTGCCACAAGGGCCTGGTCGACAAGGACATCCTGGGCCGTGCGGTCGACTACGCGTCGGACCTGCAGCCGATCGTGAACGAATGGACCTCGCTCTACGCCGCGACCGACGAGAAGCACGACAAGGCGGCGTTCGAGGCGATTCCCGAGGGCGAGCGCCTGGCGGCGCGTGGAATCGAGGTCGGCCACATCTTCTATTTCGGCACCAAGTACTCCAAGCCGATGAACGCCGTCGTGGCCGGGCCGGGCGGCGAGCAGGTGACGGTGGAGATGGGTTCCTACGGCATCGGCGTCTCGCGCCTCGTCGGCGGCATCATCGAGGCGAGCCACGACGATGCCGGTATCGTCTGGCCGGAGTCGGTGGCGCCGTTCAAGGTGGCCATCGTCAACCTGAAGCCGGACGACGGCGCGGTGAGCGGTGCCTGCCAGAAGCTCTACGACGCACTGGCCGCCAATGGCATCGAGGCACTGCACGACGACCGAGACCTGCGGCCGGGCGCCAAGTTCGCCGACATGGACCTGATCGGCACGCCCTGGCAGGTGATCGTCGGGCCAAAGGGCCTGGCCGCCGGCAAGGTCGAGCTCAAGAACCGCAAGACCGGCGCGCGCGAGGAGTTGCCGCCGGAACAGGTCCTCGCACGGTTCAGCTAGGTCGGATAGGCGCCCATCATGGCCTTTGCCGCCGTCGAGCGCCTGATCGCCTTCCGCTACCTCCGCGCACGCCGCGAGGAAGGCTTCATTTCGGTCATCGCCGGCTTCTCGCTGGTCGGCATCACGCTCGGCGTGGGCACGCTGATCGTCGTGATGGCCGTGATGAACGGCTTCCGCGTCGAGATGCTGCGCCAGATGTCGAGCATCAGCGGTCAGCTCGGCGTCCAGGGCAACCGCGGCGGCATCGAGGTCTCGCCGGATCTGCTGAAGCAGATGCGGGCGGTACCGGGCGTCGTCACCGCGACACCGTCCGCGGAAGGCCAGCTCATGGCCGTGGTCGGCGATCGCGTTCGCGGCGTGGTGCTGCGGGGCATGACTGCCCAGGATCTGCGCGAGCGCGTCCCGGTGTCGGCCGCGGTCGAAGGCAGCCCCGAGCTCCGTGATCGCTATCGCGGCCTTTGTCGCAGCGACGAGGACAAGCCGATCGACTGGGGCAGCCTCAAATCCTTCGGTGACGACTTCTCCGTAGCCATCGGCCGTCGCTTCGCTGACCTCATGAATCTCAAGGTGGGGGACACGCTGCAGCTCGTCTCGCCGGTTTCGGTCGCGACGCCGCTCGGCGTGATGCCGCGCTCTGCGGCGGCGCGCGTCGCCGCCATCTTCTGCACCGGCATGTACGACTACGACGCGAACTTCGTCTACGCGCCGATGCAGGACGCGCAGCGTCTGCTCAACCTCGGGCCGAACGTGACAGGCGTCGAGGTGTTCGTGAGCGACAATGCTTCCCTGGGGCAGACCCGTCGTCTCCTGATGGAGGTGGTCGGCACGCAGGGCTGGGTGTTCGATTGGTTCCAGGCCAATGCCGGGTTCTTCAGTGCCATC